>JAVERJ010000057.1:0-9865 GCA_034007185.1 Candidatus Carbonibacillus sp.
TACAAGTGCAACGAGCGGCCATCCCCTTTCCTTTTACGTATCATCATTATGGTCCTTATTCTCCAGCCCTTCAAGAGACTTTGGATCGGCTTGTTGAAAGTCATATGGTCGAAGAAGTGCACAGTGCTTCTGGGTATGTGTATCGTTTGACGGATGATGGGGAAAGCTTTCTAAAGCGATTGGAAGCAGATGGATATGATCTCGCCTTTGATGAGAGATTATTGAACATCCTCCTTGAAAAACCTGCAACGTTTCTAGAAGTTTTGAGTACCTATGCTTATTTTCGTGAGCAAGGCCTTTCTTCTGAACAAGCTGTGCAAAAGGTGAAACTTTTAAAAGCGCATCTCAGTGCGTATATACCAGAAGTGCAAGCGTTTTATACGACTTTTTTTGAAAAACAAGCGTAAACGGTTGAGCTCTATAAGGAGCGATTGGCGCGGTCATCAACGCTTATGTAGCGAAGGTCATGATGATCGATGCTCAGGTGGTCAGACCGGGCATATGGGTGCATTTGTGGTGTGAAGAACATCGGCGTAGCGCGGCGGCTTGGATGGGTTTTTGCAGTGTGTATGGATCGATCAGTTGGTCCTGTACTATTGTATTAAAACCTTAAATCATATATACTTGAAGTGAGGATGCAAGAACTGTACTAAACGGCAGGGTGACCTGTATTGATACAGAAGGGGTGATGACCATGGCGTCTATCCGTAAGCTGGAGTGGAAAGTAGGCGGTCAGCAGGGGGAAGGCATTGATTCAACAGGTGAGATCATGACCAAAACGCTTTTCCGCTACGGTTATTATGTGACGACGTACAAGCAGTTTATGAGCCGTATTAAAGGCGGGCATACGAATTACAAACTCCGCGCGACGCAAGAACCGACGCGGCACGCCGGCGATGATGTGGATATTTTGATCGCGCTTGATGAAGAGACGCTCACCGTGAACCGCAGTGAACTTGTGCCCGGGGCTATCGTCATCATGGAAGGGAAAGACGTGAATATCACTCACGTTGAGGATTACATTTTGGCTACGTTCCCGTTGAAAGCGATTGCAACAGCGCTCGGTAACCCCTTGGCTAAAAATATGGTCGCCCTTGGTATGACCGGGGCACTTATATCGCTGCCGGTAGAGGAGTTTTATACGTTCATCGAGGAGCAGTTTGCCAAAAAAGGGAAAGCGGTCATCGATTCGAATAAAGCAGCGGTAGACAAAGGGTACGCCCTAGTGCAAGAACACCTTAAAGATCGGGTCAAGACGTTAGAAGCGGTTCCTAGAAATCCTGACCGGCTGTACATTTCCGGGAATGAAGCGACAGCTTTTGGGAGCTTTATGGCTGGATGCCGTTTTCTATCGGCTTATCCGATTACCCCGGCCAGTGAGATTATGGAGTGGATGAGCGCACATCTGCCAGCGGTCGGTGGGACGATTATGCAAGTTGAAGATGAGATTGCTGGGATAACCTTTGCCATTGGTGCAAGTTTTGCTGGTGCTCGGGCCATGACCTCGACGTCCGGACCGGGTCTGAGTCTAAAAACGGAAGCGTTTGGTCTGGCTGCCTTGAGTGAGACACCCATTGTCATCGTCGATTCTCAGCGTGCAGGTCCTTCGACAGGACTACCGACCAAGCATGAACAAAGTGATCTGTATCACATGCTTTTTGGAACGCATGGGGAGATTCCGCGTATTGTGCTCTATCCAAGTTCGATCGAAGACGCTTTTTATGTAGCGGCTGAAGCGTTTAACTTAGCGGAGATGTATCAGTGCCCGGTATTTGTGGCGCTTGATCTGGCTCTATCCATGAACCGTACGACAACGCCGCGCATCGATGCCACGCGTGTCGCTATCAATCGCGGTAAAATCGTGACACCTGAAGAAGCAGAGAAATATGGCGAGTTCATTTTTAAACGCTACCGTTTCACAGAAGACGGCATCTCACCGCGCGCGTTGCCGGGGAATCCTTACGGTGTGCATACGACCAGTTCCAATGAGCACGGTGAGGACGGCTATATCACGGAGGATCCGGAGATCCGCACGAAAATCATGCAAAAACGTCTAGGAAAAATTAAGTCTGCCCGGCTGTCCCGCCCGTACTATGTTGTCGATGGCGACGCTCCGGTGGTTCTCGTAGGTGTCGGTTCGGTTCGAGGGGTTATTGAAGAAGTGAAAGCGCGTCTGGCAGAAGAAGGCATTCACGTTGGTGGTCTTTTTATTCAACAACTCCACCCGCTTCCGGTAGAAGAGATTCAGTCGTATGTGACAGGCAAGACGGTGATCACCGTTGAAAATAATTACTACGGACAACTTTTAAACTGGCTGAAAATGCATTTTCCGATTCATGCCTCTTCCCATTCCATTACGCAATATGACGGCAATCCATTTAAGATCGGTCGGGTCTATCATGAAGTAAAGGAGTTGTTAGAACATGTCCGTAGAACTCAAAAAACCCACGCTTAAGGATTTTAAAGGGGATACTTCCACGTGGTGTCCGGGTTGCGGCCATTTTAGCGTGATGGCCGGACTGCAGCGTGCGCTTGTCAATCTCGGTATTCACCCGCACGAAGTCATCACAGTCACAGGCATCGGTTGTTCCAGCAAGATTTCTGAGTATACACGGACGTATGGTTTCCATACGATTCATGGACGGGCGCTTCCTGTTGCTCAAGGTGCGAAGATGGCTGCACCAGAGATGCACGTCATCGCTGCAGGCGGAGACGGCGATGGCTACGGTATCGGAGCAGGGCATTTCGTTCATGCTGTGCGCCGCAATATCGACTTGACGTACTTGGTCATGGATAATAGCATCTACGGTTTGACCAAAGGTCAGACCTCCCCGCGTTCGCAACATGATTTCGTCAGTAAGACAACGCTCAAAGGCAACAAAGAATACCCACTCGATGCGCTGTCGATCGCTTTGGCCAATGGGGCCACGTTCGTCGCACAAGCTTTTTCAGGTGATGTTAAACGTATGTCGGAGCTCATTGAAAAAGCGATTCAGCATAAAGGTTTTTCTTTGGTCAATATTTTTAGTCCTTGCGTGACGTACAATAAGGTGAACACGTACGACTATTATCGCGATCATCTGGTGACCATTGACGAACCGCTGCCGACACGGGAAGAAGCGATTCGCGTTCTCAAAGAACACGACGGCAATGTGCAAGGTCTCCTCTTTGTGGAAGAACGCGATGATTTTCAAAAACAACTCGGCATTGATTGGAAGATGCGCGATGTGCAAAATGGTCCGATGGATGAAGCGATGATTCGGGCTTTGGAAAAAGAGTTTATGTAAAGCGATGACATACGTGGCATACATGAAAGACCTTCCGTAGAATGCGCCGGAAGGTCTTTTTAATGTTGGGGATGGTTGGTTTACGGAGAGGGTCAGCATCGGTGATGGCTTCATAGATCGTTTAACCGCCTGGATGGGTTGTTAAAAATTGACCTTGGATCGCCAAGTACAGCACATTCAGTTCAGCGATGGTATCAGCGATGTGCACCGTTTTTTGCATTTCTTTAAAAAACGCGTCCCCCTCTAGCTCTTGGGCGCTCTGGTAAAGATGGACATAGTATGCTTCTAGTTCGCGCAGGCGCTCGGGGATGAGGCCGGAGAGTGTTTCTAAAGCCATGGTCAAGGCTTCACGTTCTTCTGCATGCATCTTTTCATACGGTTTGATAAGATGAGGGAGCGGTAGGCCGATCTGTTCATCGATATGAAAACGAAATGCTTGAGGTCGTTCCAATGTCAATATGGGCGTCACATCTAGGGCCGTCGGAAGGCTGAGCGTCGATTGAGAATCTGTTTTTTGAGCCTCTGTTTTTTGAGTATGCGCGTGCATAGCATCATCCCTTTCATACTTACACTCAGTATACCACAAATAACGTCATACGATGGTCCGAAGAGGAGGGTGGCGATGATTATTGGGGTCGGTGTCGATTGGGTGGATATACAGCGCATGACGAAAGCGTTTGAGCGTCATCCACGCATTGTTGAGCGAATCTTAACGGCACGCGAACAAGAAGGTATGACAGGAAGCTTCAGCCGGCAGATGGAATACCTCGCCGGGCGGTTTGCGGCCAAAGAAGCTCTTTCTAAGGCGCTTGGAACAGGTATCGGTCGGTATCTTTACTGGCGGGATGTATCCATTGTGCACGGTGCGCTGGGGCGGCCAGAAGTGATCATAGAATATGACCGATCTCAGCGCTTAAACGATGTGACGATCCATATCAGCATCACCCATGAACGACGTCATACGTTAGCCTTTGTCATTTTAGAGAAATAGACGTCTGGAGGATAGCATATCTTGGCAGGACGACTCATAAGATGCTCGTGAGTAGAGGTCCAAGCACAAGCCTTCCGCTTTGCTGAGTTTACTGTACGTAGATGCAGTGCGTGGGGAATGGACGCTTGGATTTCTAAAGACGACACGGTAGAGGGGATGAGTCGACCTTGATACACAAACAAGATAAGACATCGTCGTGGAATCGTTTGGGGCATAGCTCGGGTCAGAAGACTCGGTCGGTAAAAACATACGGCTGGTCACATCGATTACTCTTTGTTTTTTTTCTGGCGCTGATGTTAACGCTTGGAGCCTGTGGTACGAAAAGTCCAGAGCAGATCGTAAGTGATTTACAGAAAAAGGTTACTGATTTGAAAGGGTATAAGGCGACTGGGACGTTGACCATCTCGAGTGGAGAGACCCCATTGACCTACAAGGTCGAAGCGTGGTACGCAGCACCAGATCAATATCGCATCATGTTAGAAAACGAGGCACAAAATTTAAAACAGATTATTTTAAAAAATGAGGATGGTGTATTTGTCTTAACACCCCATCTTAAAAAAAGTTTTCGTTTTCAAAGCGATTGGCCTAAAGGTCACGGACAAATTTATCTTTATCAGTCGTTGGTTGAGGCTGTTGCCAGTGATGCGGATCGCATGTTTACCAAAACGGACAATGGTTATGTATTTCAGGTGAAAGCGCAATATCAAAATCGGATGTTGTCCACACAACGTATCTGGTTTGAGGCGAAGACACTCGCGCCGAAGCGCGTTGAAGTCATGGATCAAGATGAAAAAGTACTCGTAACCCTCGTCTTCAATACGTTTACATGGAATCCAAAGTTCAATGCCGATGATTTTTCACAGGAGAAAAATATGGCCGTGGCCGATGATGTTGCCGTTCCGACCTCAGAGATGGCAATGCCTACGAATTACTTGGAGCCGCAATACCGACCCGATGGTGTGACGCTTAAAGGGATAGAAGCTAGCCCTACAGGGCAGGGATGGCTTCTTACGTATGGAGGGGCTTATACGTACACCTTAGAAGAAACACCGGTGACAGACCAAATGGTGATGGCCCCGGAAGGTATGCCCGTTGAACTCAATGGTCAGGTCGGTGTCTTAATCAAAAATGGTGACCTTAAAACACTTCGTTTTACGTACGCGGGCATGGACATGAAAATTATGGGTCAAAATGTGCCGGATGAAGAAATGATCCGCATTGCGCTTTCGACGATGGCTGCACCCAGTAAGTAAATCGTATGATTTGTCGGTCGGTATCCTTTTTCTTGTCAGCGGATGTTTGACTTGTTATGATAGAGTCAAACGCTGTACGAACAAGGAGTGAAGCCGACCGTGAGCCAGACGCATTGCCGACCGACCTATGTAGAGCTCGATGAGGCAGCGCTTATCCACAATGTTTCCCTGTTTCGAGCGCATTTGCCGAAGACGACGGAGATCATTGCCGTTGTAAAAGCCAATGCCTACGGACACGGTGCTTTGGAGATCGTGCATGGTGCGCAGTCCGCGGGAATTCATCGCTTTGCTGTGGCTACGGTCGGCGAAGCGCTGGAACTGAGAGCTCACGGGCTCAATGATCCGATCTTAGTCTTTGGCCCGTGGGAAAGCGATTGCGTGGTCGATGCACAGGCTCAAAACATTGCGCTTACCCTTTTTGATCCATCGCAGCTTGAATTGCTCAAAGCAGGACTCTCACCTTCCTTGGCGCCTCTGAAAGTGCATCTTAAGATCGATACGGGCATGCATCGGTATGGTCTCGCCGAAGACGATGCGATCGTAGGCATGCTCCAAGAACTTTCCCGCTGGCATAAGGTGAAGGTCGAAGGGCTCTACAGTCATTATGCGGATGCGGATGATCTACATTCGACATACAGCGATGAACAGTACGCGCGGTTTATGAATGTCTATGAGCGTCTGCGCATCGAGGGTCTTTTACCGCCGCTTGTGCATTTCAGCAACAGTGCGGCTGCCATGCGTTATCCAGAACGCAGTTTTCAGGCGGTTCGTTTGGGGATTGCTCTATATGGTCTACCGCCTGTGGAGGCGTTCGATCAAGCCTTCGGCTTTCCACTCCGTCCGGTGTTAACCCTTAAATCCACCATCGTACAAATCCGAACGCTTGCTGTAGGTGAGACGGTCGGTTACCAGCGTCTTTATCAAGCATCGTCCGAACGGCGGATCGCGACCATACCGATTGGTTATGGTGACGGCGTAAGCCGGCGCCTTTCCCAGATCGGAGAGGTCATCATACGTGGGATGCGCGCCAAGATGATTGGAACGGTGACGATGGATGCGATTATGGTCGATGTGACCCATCTCCCTGAAGTGGCGCTCGGTGATGAAGTTGTCTTGATCGGCGCTCAAGGGAAGGAAGCGATCTCTGTGTTAGAGGTCGCCCGCTGGCTTGATACGAGTCATTATGAAGTGACGACAGCGCTCGCGCATCGTCTTCCTCGCCTTTTGAAGCACGGTGAGGAACGAGAGATTTAGGGCATGCGTTGCCAAAGCAACTGTAACCTGGTACAATGAATGCAGATTTTTATTGAGTACGGGTTTTCTGGAGGTGCGTCTTGTTGTTACGGAAAGAAGAAACAAAGCAAATCGTCGTTGATATCCCGGATGAGCTGCTGAAAGAGATTGATGGACTCATCGCATCCCTTCAAATATCACGCAGTGATTTTATCCATGAAGCAATGTATGAGTACGTTCGGGAAAAAAGAAAGTCGATTTTGCGGACACGCATGCAACAAGGCTACCAGGAAATGGCACGCATCAATTTGCACATTGCGAAGGAAGCAGTTCTGGCGGAGGATGAGGCGGAACTGACCGTACATCGATTGGTCAGCGGGGTGTAGGAATGATCGTCAAACGAGGCGATGTTTTTTTTGCGAACTTATCGCCGGTTGTCGGCTCAGAACAAGGTGGTATGCGGCCGGTATTAATCATTCAAAATGATATCGGTAATCGGTTTTCACCGACGGTCATCGTCGCTGCGATTACTGCACAAATTCAAAAGGCAAAGCTCCCAACACATGTCGAAATTCAAGCCAAGACCAGTGGTTTTGAACGCGATTCGGTCGTCTTGTTGGAGCAAATTCGAACCATTGACAAGCAACGCCTGACGGATAAAATCACGCATCTCGATGATGAAGTGATGGCCAAAGTCGATGAAGCGTTGATGATCAGTCTAGGTCTGGTTGATTTTTAATCGTCTAACCATATCCTTCCTTTTTCCTATGAACAAAGTCGACGGACGTGCCGATAGATAAAGTGAGCGGACTTTATCTTCATACGGCGTTTCGTCGCCTTTTTATATGGGAGAGGAAGGATAGAAGGTGCAGCAACAACAATGGCAAGATAGGTTGAAAAAGGTTATGCTGTGGATCGGTCGGAACGTGCAAAAAGGCTGGCAATGGACCAAGCAGGCTGCGCGTCAGGTGATGCACTGGATCAGGCAAAAACAGCTAGAGCGCCCAAACGCATCGCATCATCAACGCACTGTTCCGACGACAGGTGCGCCGATTGCATCGCACGAAACACGTGTCGCCTTTCGTGATTCACTGATGTTTCGTATGCTCATGCGCTTTTTGATCGTCATTGTGCTCATGGCCATTGGTCTTTTAGGCATCGTTTCGCCATATGTGACGAAAAAAATGGAAGATCAAATTTATGCACAGATGTCGAATCGAGCCGTCAACATTTTATCACGCCTTACAACGTATAATGAAAATATGTTGGATACTGTTAAATCCGTGGCCCAATCCTTCGGGAAGTTGGAGACGGAAAATGATGCGATGCTCACATTTTTGAATATTAAGTCCAGTTCGAAACAGCTCAAAGAAATGCTGCTTTTGGACACGGAAGGTCGCATTGTTTCCAGAATGGGTTTTGCTGGGGATATCAAGAAAGATACCGATAAACCGTTTCAAGATCATCCTTATTTGACCAAAGGCATGGATAAAAACGGATACATCAGCCCTGTTCAACCGAATAAAAGTATTTCGACGATGTTTGAGATCAATTATGCCGCGCCTTCTCTGGATATCTATGATCGGGTGCGCTATGTTTTGGTTGTCAAAAGCAATCTACAAATGATCTGGCCCTCTTTACGCGGGAAAGGGCAGTCGGATCTTACGGCCTTTTTGATCAGTCCCGATGATTGGGTTGCAGCCAGTGATGATGAGGCATTGATGAATGCACAAATGCGCGATGCGTCCGGAAATGCTTTGCCTTTTGAAGCGTGGAATCGCGATACGCTTAAAAAGGATGGTGCCTACCAAGACTTTTTGGAACATCGCTTGGATGCCAACCTCGGAGCAGTGAAGACATTAAAAACACATAACGCATGGGGGCAATCGGTATTGGCCGCTTATGCTGTGGATCCTGCCACCAAATTGGCTGTATTCGTCGAAACTCCATTAGACATCGCACTCGGACCGGCCAAGGCCGTCGCCCAAATGATGTTATGGGTTCTGATCATTGGTCTATTGTTGATTGCGCTTGGCGCTTATTTATCGGCGCGCGCTGTAACGGTACCGATGCGGGGATTGATTCAAGCTTCGGCGGCGATCGCAGCAGGGGATCTCACCACTCGAGCCGCGCTGGACCGTCGGGACGAGATGGGACTTTTAAGCCGTTCTTTTGACCGTATGGCAGAGGAATTAAAAGAGATGATTCAAGCGGTCGGTGAGATCGCATTTAAAACAAAAGAAACAGCCGTACATTTGGCAGACGTATTTGATGAGGTGACCCAGGCGAGCGAGCAGGTGGCCACGACCATTGAAGAAATTGCTCAAGGTGCAGAAGACCAAGCGTTGATCGCTCAGCGCACCGATGAACGGGTACATCATCTCGATGATCAGCTCGAAAAAGTTCGAACGTTGATTCAAGGGAT
This sequence comes from Candidatus Carbonibacillus sp., assembly GCA_034007185.1. Classification (GTDB taxonomy): domain Bacteria; phylum Bacillota; class Bacilli; order Thermicanales; family DSM-22653; genus Carbonibacillus. The sequence goes on from JAVERJ010000057.1 coordinate 9,190, forward strand.
CGAAGCGCGGGCCAAGGCTACCGATGAAGCGCTTCAGGAGACCGATCGTGCTTTAGGGCGGATGGCCGAAGGTATGCATACGGTGAGCGAAAACTCCAAGGAGATCGTTGAAGAAGTGCGTACGCTCCGAGAAAAATTTGCGCTCATCCGTAAAATTGTTGCATCCTCTCAGGAAATCGCTGCCCGTACCAATCTTCTCGCCTTAAATGCAGCGATTGAGGCTGCGCGCGCGGGTGAACACGGCAAAGGTTTTGCAGTCGTCGCTGGAGAAATTCGTAAACTTGCTGAACAAAGTGCGGCTTCAGCCAAAGAGATCGAACGCATCGTGCGAGAAGTGACCGCGGCCATGCAAAAGGTTGTCGAATCCATCGAAGCCTCGGAAGACGTCGTAGCCAAAGAAGAACAAGAAGTAGGCAGTACCCGCAAAGTGTTTGAGACGCTCAGCGCATCGATGCAAGATGTCAGTCGCTCGGTCGAAGCGATCGCTCAGGCGACAGAAGAAGAAGTGGCGATCTTTCGAGCCTTGGCTGAGGAGGCACAAAGCTCAGCGGCTTTATCGCAACAGACGTCGGCTGGAGCGGAAGAAGTCGCCGCCTCTTCCGAAGAGACAAGCGCGACCATGAACGATCTTAAAGTACGGGTCCGCGATCTTGAAACGATGGCGCAAGATCTCGCA
>JAVERJ010000058.1:0-9757 GCA_034007185.1 Candidatus Carbonibacillus sp.
GAGCATCATGACCATGAGCACCATGACCATGAGAACCATGGCCGTCCTGCAGGCGGGCGCATGGATCCTGAACGCCTTCGCCATCAAGAAGCGATACGCGATTTTTTGTTAGACCATCATGTCGATATTTTACTTTTAGATCATGCTGGTCCGGGAATCGCACGTGTTTTATCTGACACGGACATAAAAGTGGTGACGGGTATCAAAGGTATGGCCAAAGATGCGGTTCTTGCCGCAGATCGTTTTGTGCGGACACAAGGCGTCGAGCGCTAAGGCGACGAAAGCCGACGATTTTCTTGTGGGCGTTTTGACATGTTGATTCTACGGTGTATCTTAGCTGTTCTATCGTTCACAACGGTTGTATAAACATAAGGATGATGATGCGAGGAAGAAAGACAGGGGGAGTGTGTACCATGCTTTGGCTCATGATGCTGTATCCATTAGGCATGTTGTTTGCTTTATGGGGACTTTACCGTCTCATGCGCACGCGTTTAAGGTGCGGTTTGGGGCGCGGCGGAAGCTGTCAGCTGCCTGAAAGAGGGCAAACCGACCCACGCGTTTAAGGTGTTTGCTTATAAATCACGGTTTTTAGAACTTCATGCCAGACGTGATAGATAAGGTTTCAATGCGATCATGTTGCACAAAGATGGATCATCTTATCGTTTCGGAGTGAGATAAACGGATGGAACAACCGTTTTGGCAACAAAAAACATGGCGTTTGGGCGCTTTGGGGTTTATGTTTGATGCTCTCGATGTGGCTCTTCTTTCCTTTATTATGGCTGCGTTGACGATCGAATGGTCACTTTCTCCTGGAGAAAAAGCGTTATTGGGGAGCATCAATGGTCTTGGCATGGCGTTCGGAGCTTTGTTGGCTGGTTATGGGGCAGATCGATGGGGACGACGGCGCATCTTTTTGTGGACACTCCTGCTTTTTACCTTAGGAACCGCTTTAAGTGCTCTGGCATGGAGTTTTACTGTTATGCTTTTGTTTCGATGGGTGATTGGTCTTGGATTAGGCGGCGAACTGCCCATTGCCGCGACATACATTTCTGAAACGGTGCGTCCTGAAGAACGCGGGCGAGCAGTGGTCATGGCTGAGAGTTTTTGGGCGCTCGGTTGGCTTTTGGCAGCGCTGATCGCTTATGGTGTGATGCCGATGTTTCCCGAATATGGGTGGCGCATAGCGCTTCTTCTCGGAGGTCTTCCGGCAGTGTTTGCGCTATATGTGCGGCGGCAGTTACCGGAATCTCGTGCCTTTCTTCGGGCGATACCGCAACAGAAACGCGTTTCGACCATTGAACTTTTACGCAAGCCGTTTATGCGTCATACCGTGGTGCTTTGGGTGTTATGGTTTACGATTAATTTTGCGTACTATGGCATGTTTTTATGGTTGCCTTCTTTGATGTTAGCGCGCGGGTTTACGCTGATTCAAAGTTTTGGCTATGTGCTGTTGATGACGCTTGCCCAGCTGCCTGGTTATATGACCGCTGCATGGCTCATTGAACGTCTTGGGCGGCGAAACGTCCTAATGATATTTTTGTTGGGGACGGCAGTGAGTGCCTACGCTTTTGGTCAAGCGACCCATCTATGGATGCTGATTGCAGCTGGTTTTTTCCTCAATTATTTTAATCTTGGTGCTTGGGGTGCGTTGTATGCGTATACGCCAGAATTGTATCCGCCGCGCTTGGCAGGGCGTGGTGCAGGAACGGCTGCGTTTGTTGGACGCATCGGTGCGATCATCGCCCCGCTTTGGACAGGGTGGATTTTAAGCATCGGTTGGACACAAGCAGCACTTTTTTGGACGTTTGTCATGGTCTTGTTCTTGGGCATCTTTGTCCTGATGTGGTTTGGTTTGGAATCGAAAGGACGCCTTCCTTTGACCTGGTCTTCTGAGTCTTAAGACCAGGTTTTCTTTTATTGTATAAGACGATGTTCATACCATGGGTGAGGTCGGGGGAATGCAATTGTGAATCGTATTTATGTGCTCGATACGAGTGTTCTTTTGCAAGAGCCACAAGCCATCTTTCGTTTTGCGGAAAATGATGTCGTCATTCCTGCGGCCGTACTAGAAGAACTCGATGCTAAGAAAAGAGCGACGGATATTGTTGGTTATCATGCGCGAGAAGTTGCCCGCCTTTTGGATGGGTTGCGGGAGAAAGGAAAACTTCAGGATGGGGTGCAGCTTCCACAAGGTGGAACACTTAAAATAGAGCTGAATCATCGGGCGATGGATACGCTTCGCGATTTCTTTCTCGATACGACAGCGGATCACCGCATTCTCGCCGTTGCCTATAATCTCATGCAGGAAGAAAAGATCAAAGCCAATGGAAAAGATGTTGTCCTCGTGAGTCAAGATGCGCTCATGCGTATTAAAGCCGATGCTTTGAACTTAACGTCGGAAGCCTTTTTATCCGAGCGTGTCGAACTGAGATCCGATGATTTCTATAGCGGTGTGTTAACATTTGAAGTCTTACCGGAATGGATGAACCGTCTGTACCGAGAAGGACGTCTCGATCTTCAGATGTTTATGGCTTCTGAAACATCTTTTCAGGGTGTGGAGCTTTTTCCTCATCAATTTATCGTGCTCAAAGATCGTCTAGGTTCTTCACAGTCAGCGGTCGGACGCATTGATGGGAACCTTGAATGGTTGGAACGCATCCCGCAGACAGCTGAAGAAGAAGTCTGGGGAGTGCGGGGGCGTAATTTGAGGCAGCGTATGGCCCTAACTCTTTTATTAGATCCCGATATCCCCTTGGTGACGATTGCCGGAAAAGCTGGGACAGGGAAGACGCTTTTATCCTTGGCAGCGGCTTTATACCAAGTCGAAGATTTGCATCGTTATCATCGGTTGATTGTTATGCGACCGATTGTGCCGCTGGGGAAAGATATTGGTTACCTTCCAGGTGAAAAAGAAGAAAAGCTCAAACCGTGGATGCAGCCGATCTATGATAATCTAGAATATTTGTTTAATGTGACGCATCGTGGAGATCTAGAGAAAATACTGTCGGGGATTCACTCGATTCAGGTGGAAGCTTTGACCTATATTCGCGGGCGCTCTTTACCTCGACAATTTATTTTGGTCGATGAGGCGCAAAACTTGACCAAACATGAAGTCAAAACATTGGCGACACGTGCTGGCGAGGGATCCAAACTTGTTTTGGTCGGTGATCCCGAGCAGATTGATCATCCTTATCTTGACCGCTGGACAAACGGGCTCGTCTATGTGGCTGAACGGATGAAAGCATCACCCCTTGCTGGGCATGTTAAGTTGGAACGAGGGGAACGTTCCCCGCTTGCTCAGGCAGCTGCCGATTGGTTGTAACGGATATAAGACGTTTCGCAAGGCACAACATCTATGAAATCGTGTTGTATGGATTTGTTATTTACAACTGTAATGTAAACCAAAGGGTTAACACGCCTTTATGCAGATTAAAATTGGAAATCGAAAGACGTGGATGGATCCTTTGCGGATCGATACCGAGTTGATACTGTGCTTCGAGTTTGAGAATAACTTCTGGTGGTAGCAACAGATTGCCGTAAAGCATTTTATCAATGACGAAGATCAATTTTCCATCTTTAAGTTCGTAGTGCCCTTGAATATGGATCATGGTTTCCGAATGGGCTGTAAATGAGCGGTTCGATTGCTCTTTTTGGGTCTGATGGTTTAAAGGTTCTAAAAGGATAGCAATATAAAGGTTGTTTTCATCAAATGTGATGTCGATGTTTTCAAAGATGTTGTCATACGTACGTAAATAATCTGTGAGTTCTCGATCAGAAAGGGTGAACGTTGCACCATTGCGTCCGATCTTCACTTTGTGTTGGAAGGTATTGGGCATGTTGCCATAAGCATCATTCAGCCGTTTAAGGAGTATGTCTAGAGCTGGTTCAGCAGTGGATTGCCATGCCTGATAAAATTGTTGCATCGTTCGTTCGTAGGTTTGAGGGTCTTTTTGACGGGCCAGATGGGCTTCCCAAGCAGCGATCACTGTTTGAAGTGTTGTCCGCTCCGTCTCTTTTTCGGCATGAAGCATAGAAAGAGTATGAAGTTCATTTGCCTCTTCTTGCCATAAAGCTTGCATCTGTTTTTCGATCTCTAAAAAATAGCTCAATTTATTTTGGTGATGTTTTAAAATGTAATTAAGCATCTCTTCTGTATACAGACGCATCTGCCAGTCGTTAAGCGATATAAGTTTAAACCATAGATGGATGGGATGAACGGTATAACGACTCCGCAGAATAGGAAAGACTTCTTTTTTAATTTTCTGGCGTTTTTCTTGTACTTGAGTGATAGCGGTGCGTGTTTGTTGACTTTTATTTTGTAAACGTTCGATATCGGATGTGATCCTTTTTAAGGATGCTTCAACTTCTTGCAATCTGAGATAGAGTGCTTGCGCTTCTTGTTCGTTTTGGGGGAGGTGCATGGCTTCGTTTGCCGCAATTTGAGATGTCGGCATATAAAGAAAGATGAGCAATAAAGCGCTTATGAAGCACGCTATTTTCACGGAATGTACAAAAATAGCAGCAGAGACACGCCCTGCTGCTATTTCTTTAGTCTTTTGATGTTTTTTTGAAAAAGCATAAAACATGTGCATCGACCCTATCTTTCGAATCAAATGTCCTAACGTTAAGGTTGGAATGACTGCAAGAGCGCACCTAGATCAATCGTCTCTTCTTTTGCTGGAGGATCATCGAACCGAAAGGGCGGTTCCCCGTCAAAAAGTTCGATGTTTTCTTCCGCATGAAACTGAACGGTTAGTTTGGATAATGGGTTAAGGCTGTTGTCTGTTGTTTGTTTTAACTTTTGAGCATCGATGACGATATTTATATTTGATTCTGATCCGACCATAAGGTTGTTTTTGTTCAACCAATAGATCATTTCGATATCCATACCATCCACGGCTTTTTGAAAATCAACGAGATTTTTTTCAAATGATTCCCGATGATCTTGCAAAATGGTCTCATATTCCTTTTTGGATTTTGGTAAGGCGCTGTCTTGTTCCAAAATCATCTTTTTTATGTCGATGTATTCTGGTTTGTCTAATATATCATATAACGCAGGGATGAAAGACATGCTAAGACGTTTTATCATTTCGGCGAATGTTTCTTTGTTGACGTGAAATACGATAACGCTCGATGCTTTTTGTTGGACGATCGCTGGTGGTGCTTTTTGTTCAACGGAAAGGAGGCTGAAGTATTCTGGCCCTAAAGCTTTTACCATGGCCAGGAATGCTTCACTTATAAACTTGTTGAGCGTTTGTGGACGGATGGAATTCGACTCAGCCGTTTTCTGTTGCTGAGCGTCTATTTGACTGAAGTCTTTTGCATCGAGTTTGATCCATTTATTTAAAAAAAGTTGTAGAAAGGGTTGAATTTCAGGAACAGCTGGTATAGAAAGGTCTTTTAAACGGAGATAAACCGTATCTTTATTATCCATAAGGTCGATGTTGAATGTGACGGTTTGATGTTCATATGGGAAGGAACCTTTGAGTGACATTTCTTGATGTTCTGTCGTTCGATCGCTACGAACGTCTGTTTGTAGATCAAGACCATTCAATGCTTGGATGACGGCTTCGGTTTCGGGTTCGGGTGTGTAGCCTTCTTGATATTCGGGTTGAATGGTAAGATGCAATGTGCTTTGGGAGACTTGGCCAGTTTTTTCAAGATGCTGTTCGATGGCTTTTTGTAATGTTTCGTAAGCTGTCATGGATGGATTTCCACAAGCGTTCAAAGAGAGAAACGATAAAACGAGTACAACAACTGCAACGCCTTTTACCAAGTATCTACTCCGACGGTAGATAAACGTTTTGGCTTTAAACGACACGAGCCTATCCCCTCTCCCTATGATTGATTGTATGTTGGGCATGATCACCATCTATAGTATATATGAAAAAAACGCCATATGTCACTTTAAAATATAAATTATGTGGACGTCATGGATACATAAGAAATTTACAAAACATTTACAAGAACTTTACATATGCTTTAACTATAGACAAGCTGTAAGTTTTATAATATATACAAGGGATCATAACAAACGAAATGTTTCAAGATATAAAGCCCAAGCCATTGGACATAGGATCTCGTAAGCACGCGTATGATGATATTATTTTTTTGAAGAGAGGCGAATTCACATGCGTATGGTTTTAATGGGCGATTTACATTATGCGTACCGATTAAAAGTGCGTGGGGGCCCATTAACAAAACTCAAAGATCAAGTGTTTCAAAGTTTAATGTTTCATTTTAAGCGCATAGACAGCGACTTTTATATTTCGATAGGAGATTTGACAAACGAAGGGACGATCGATGAGCTTAATCAAGTGTATCACTGGTTGGAGGATATCAAAGATCGATTGATTCATGTACTGGGGAATCACGATACGCTCACCTTGCCCAAACAAACCTTTCAATCGCAACGTTTACTAGAATATGTGATCGATACGGAATATGCACGATTGATCATTCTCGATACGACAAAGGAACGCAGTTGGTATGATTGGGGCGGAACACTTTCGGTGGATTCGTTACAATGGCTTCAGGAGATGGTGCACACGACGGAAAGAGGGCGGGCTGTCTTTGTTTTTGCACATCATCCAGTTTTTCAAACGACAGCGCGTTCCGATAAACGGATGCAAGCGATTGATCCTAAGCTTCCGATGCGTGAGATTCTTGGGAAGCGCCCCGGATTGAATGTGTTTTTTTCTGGACATAATCATGTGCATTCGATCATACGTGAAGATCATTGGTTTCATGTTCAGACGGGTGCTGTTTTAGATACACTTTCATATCGAATCATCGAGTGGGATGGTCAGCACTTTTCAATGCGCATGGTTCCGGCTGGACCGCCGGTATTATTTCGTGATATTTTACGTTTTTCACGTCATATGCGAGGGTTTTCAACTGTAGGAAGACATCGCTTGGCTTTGGGTCAATGGTCGGATACATGCTTGACTGTAAACGCCTATGCTTGGTCCAAATCGCACCCGTCCGAGGTTGTCCGAGGTAAAGACGCTGTTTATGTTCATGATGCATATCCAGAAGCATGGTCAGATGTCGGCGTGGCTTTAGAATAAGCTGGAAAACGATGTTTGATGCGATAGAAGGGAAGTCTTGCTTTTATAATGATATTAGGATATGATAATATCATGATTTTGATGCGTTACAAAGAGAGGAGGAAGATCGTGTCCATATCGGTCCCTGGGGAGCAAGTTGCAGATTTGGCAGAGGTATTTAAAGCATTGGGGGACGAGGTCAGAATACGCATCATTGCCTATTTGATGGTACGCGCGCTTTGTGTATGCGAACTCGTACCACTCCTTGGTATTAGTCAGTCCGCCGTCTCTCAGCACCTCAGACGTTTGAAAGACGCTGGATGGGTCCATGGTGAGCGACGCGGACAATGGGTATATTATTCGTTAAATGCCTCAATGAAAGAAACATTCGCTTGCGTCCTTGCCAGAATGCCCGATATGTCTTTAGATATTCGCAGGTTGGATCAAGGAGACATGCCGCTCGAATGCAAGTTGTAAGTTTGATTCTTAGGGGGATATGCTTTGGTCATCGGGTCGTTCGTCATTTTTGGGCTTACCCTGTTGTTTGTTCTGATGCGTCCTTGGAACATATCGATCGGATACTCCGCTCTGACAGGTGCCTTTCTTTCCCTCGTCATAGGGGTTGTGTCTTGGGCCGATGTTTTAACGGTTGTGGGGATTGTTTGGAATGCGACGCTCGCTTTTGTCGGCATCATCATCATCTCCATGGTCTTGGATGAGATTGGGTTTTTTGAGTGGGCTGCGCTGCACATGGCGCGGTGGGGGAGAGGATCCGGTTTTTTACTGTATGTACTGATGATTGTGTTAGGGTCTTTGGTCGCCGCGCTTTTTGCGAACGACGGTGCGGCGCTTATTTTGACACCGATTGTTTTAGCGATGGTACGTCATTTAGGTTTTGGTCCAGCGGCCGTTCTTGCTTTTGTGATGGGCAGCGGGTTTATTGCCGATACAACGTCCCTTCCGTTTGTTATTAGCAATTTGGTCAATATCGTCACTGCAGATTATTTTCATTTAGGCTTTGTTGAATACAGCAAGGTGATGATCGTTCCCAACCTCGTGGCTTTACTCAGCAGTTTGTTGGTCCTTTTGGTTTATTACCAGCGCTTTATTCCTCATACGTACGATCGTGCGCGGCTTGTTTTACCGCAAACGGTGATTCGAGATGTTCGACTTTTTCATGGTTCTTGGTGGGTTCTGATCTTTCTTTTTATCGCTTATATCATTGCCGATCATTATAGCTTACCGATATCGCTTTTTGTCCTTCCGATTGCCTTTCTTTACTTGATGATGGCACGCTTTTCTTCTGTGATCAAGCCTTGGAAAATTGTAAAGGAAGCCCCGTGGGCAATCGTCTTTTTTTCTATTGGGATGTATGTGGTCGTTTATGGGTTAAAAAATGCTGGATTAACCACAATGATAAGTGGTTGGATTGATGAGATGGCGACATGGGGGAGCCTGCGGGCGACGGTGGGGATGGGATTTTTAGCTGCCATCCTATCATCGGTGATGAACAATATGCCAACCGTATTGATCAACGCTTTGTCTATTGAAGGGGCGCGTCTTACCGCTGATATTCAAGAGGCGGTCGTTTATGCCAATATCATCGGTTCAGATCTCGGCCCAAAGTTGACGCCGATTGGCTCGTTAGCGACGCTTTTATGGCTGAATGTGCTGGCTAAGAAGAAGGTGAACATCGGCTGGTGGACGTATATGAAAACAGGATTCATATTAACAGTTCCGACGCTTCTGTTGACGCTTCTTGCACTCGCCGTGTGGTTGCATGTTATCCATCCATCGATGTGATCGATATCTAAGAAGGAGTTGTGACCATGGATAAACCAATTTTGTATTTTTTATGTACTGGAAACTCGGCGCGTTCTCAAATGGCTGAAGGATTTGGAAGAAAATATTTAGGCGACCGCTACGATGTCATAAGTGCTGGGATCTATGCGCACGGCATCAATCCACTTGCCATTAAGGCGATGGCTGAAAAGGGGATAGATATATCAACACAGCAGTCTAAAACGATTGATCGCGCGCTTTTAGATCGAGCCGATCTCGTGATTACGCTTTGTGGTGATGCCTATGATACGTGTCCGCCGACACCACCTCATGTACGAAGACTGCACTGGGAGTTTCCCGATCCGGCCCGAGCAGAGGGTAGCGAAGAAGAACGTTTGGCTTTTTTTCGGAAAGTACGGGATGGGATTGAAGCAAGAATTCGAGCATTTGCCGAAAGCGGTGTGCTTGAAAGCGATCGCTAATTCCATCAAACAAGCGCTTAAAGCGATTGATGTCTATGCATTGTATCTATCCGGTGTGCTCAGCGCTAAGTTCTGATGTACAATGCGGGCAGCGGGTTGCTTGCGGATGGATGGGTTCAAAACAGTAAGGGCAAGTGGATGGCGCACCTGTCATCTTATGGTCATGATCATCTTGCACAGCGGGGATCCGATCAGAAGCTTGAGGCGATGCTTCAAGCTTTTTTTCTTTCACCGTTAAAAGCGGAATGGTTTTTTGAGCGAGCGTCGCAGCCTTGGCTCGTACTTTGATCATATAACGGATCACCATAAATAAGGCAAAGGCGATTAAGATAAACTGGACAATAGCATTTAAAAATTTTCCGAGTTTGAGAACGGGGATACCCGCTTCCTCGGCTGCTTGTAAAGAAGGATATGTGTGTCTATCGAGAGCGATAAACCATTGTG
>JAVERJ010000059.1:0-9681 GCA_034007185.1 Candidatus Carbonibacillus sp.
ACCCTATCCCCATATAACAAAATATCGAGATCGATCGTGCGCGGGCCATAACGCACCGTGCGCACACGACCTAGGATGCGCTCGATCGCCAAAAGATGCTTTAAAAGATCATGGGGCGCAAGCCGCGTCTCTACTTCGACGACCATATTATAAAAGCTCGGTTGTTCTGTCAACCCTTGTGGCTCTGTAACATAAACAGATGATAACGTAACGATCCGCGTGTCTTTAAGTCCCGCTATGTTTTGGAGCGCTTTAACGAGATACCTTTCCCGCTGACCCAAGTTACTTCCTATACCGATCCATACTTTCGTCATAGAAGGTCCCTACCCGAATCATTCAACGATCCATGCGCTTGATGGCGTAAACCGTTTTGAATGGTCTCCCCCGTCTTCGAAGACGTTTCTCGTACATTCCGTACCACCGACCACATCTTTAGCGCGCGCACCGTCGCTAAGACGTCATGCACGCGGAAGATGTGCACGCCGTGTTGATAAGCCCATAGTGCTAAGCTGAGCGATCCTTCCAAACGCTCGGACGTATCCGTCTGAAGTGTATGACCGATGACCGACTTACGGGATACACCGAGAAGGAGAGGTCGCTTAAATACATGCAACATATCAAGATGGGCCAACATCTCCAAGTTCATATCATACGTTTTGCCAAAACCAATCCCTGGATCAATGATCACCTGATCCAACTTGCCACCCGCACGATCCAGTATGTCTAAACTCATGTTGATATCATCGATGACATCTGGAAGAAAACGGTCATATACAGCTTGAGCCCGGTTATGCATGACAATCACAGGTACATGTCGTTCTGCTACGACATGCGCCATGTGAGGATCACCTTTCAATCCCCAAATGTCGTTGACCATATCGGCGCCTGCTGTCAGGGCCGCTTCAGCAACACGAGCCTTCCACGTATCGATCGATATGATAGCTTGGCAGCCCGAAGCGCGAAGCGCTTGAATGACGGGGATGGTTCGGGCGAGCTCTGTTTCCACATCGACGGGCGTATGACCAGGTCGTGTGGATTCCCCACCAATGTCGATCATGTCCGCGCCTTGTTGAACCATCTCCTGCGCGCGTTTAACCGCGCGCTCGACGTCATTATAACGGCCACCGTCTGAAAAAGAATCTGGCGTCACATTTAATATCCCCATCACACGCGGTTGGTCCGTGATGGTTATGACACGGTGCGTTCCATTTTGTAAGGTCCAAGCCATCGTTTTCACCTTCTTCTCGACACCACAACCACCCATGTTGATTTTGCGATGGATGATTAAGTCTGTTGTAACCGTTGAATGAGTGCCTCTACATCGCTTAGTTCAATCGTATACCGTTTTTTACAAAAAGCACACTGAACTTCAGGTTTTTCCTGTTGATCGAGGTATGCTTGAAGTTCATCGATCGACAACGCAGCCAGTGATCCCAATGAGCGTTCATAAGAACAATCACAACGAAAGGCTAGAGGGGCACGCTCGAGTACGTCAATATCGCTACCAACGATGCGGCGCATGAGACGCTGTTCATCCACGTCGTCTAGCAAGAGGGTCGTCAATGCACCCATATCCGCAAGACTTTTCTCTAACGATGCAATCACAGTACTATCGGTGTCGGGTAGCGGTTGTAGAAGAAAACCACCTGCTGCATCGATGCTTAAATCGGGACGCACCAAAACACCCAAGCCTACAGCAGAAGGTGTTTGCTCGGAATGCGCGAAATAATACGTAAAATCTTCGGCAAGCTCTCCGGAAACAATAGGCGAAAGACCGCGATACGGTTCCTTCAAGCCAAGATCTTTGACCACTTCGATCATACCGCGCCGTCCGACCAGTCCTGCGACATCGAGCTTGCCATGTGCCCCTAACGGGAGTTCAATCTCCGGATGTTGAGCTGTCACTCGAAAATGACCCTTACCGTCAGCCAAAGCGATGATGGTGCCGATCGGGCCGTTTCCGCGCACGTAAATCGTTACACGTTTTTCACCTTTTAACATCTTTCCCATGATGGCAGCCATCGTTCCTGTCCGACCCAAGGCTGCAGCACCCGTCATCGACGCATTTTGTAGGCGTACAATTGCCTCTATGCTCCGAGTCGTGCGCGCAAAAAAAACACGAACTTGTCCGTCATAAGCCAACGCGCGCACATATATGTCCTGTATCTCCTGCTGAACAAAATCCGCCACATTTGCCCCCCTCTCTCGACGATCTGGCGCGTTTAATCGTTCAAATGAGCGATCCACATCAAACCATATAGGGTAAGATCGGGCTCATAAACATCAATGAAGGGCGTTGCTTCAGCAAAAAGACGTCCCAGACCACCGGTGGCCACAACTTTAGGCGGACGTTTATAAAGACGCTTCATGCGTTCGATCATCCCTTCGACGAGGCTGAGATACCCGTAAAAAAGGCCTGATTGCATCGCCTCTACCGTATTGCGCCCAACAACGTTCGGCGGTGGAATGATTTCCACCTTTGGCAACTTGGCGGCATTTTGATATAGTGCTTCCATCGATATATTCACACCAGGTGCAATGACCCCTCCACGGTAATCCCCTGCTTCGTCCACTTGACAAAATGTCGTTGCCGTTCCGAAATCAATAATGATAAGCGGAGGACCATACAAGCGCAAGGCAGCCACCGCATTCACAATGCGGTCTGCGCCCACTTCACGCGGCGCATCGAGCTTAAGATTCAAACCTGTTTTGACACCCGGCCCAACGATCAGTGGATATAATGAAAAATAACGTTCACTCATCTCTTTTAAAGCGGTGGACAAAGGTGGTACCACACTTGAAATAATGATGCGTTCGATATCCGTAAAACTCAAGTTCGCCGATAAAAAAAATTGCTTCAAAAAGACCGCCAGTTCATCCGCGCTTCGACGACGATCCGTCGAAAGGCGCCATGAAGCTCGTAACGTTTCGCTTTCAAACACGCCGATGACAATATTCGTATTACCAACGTCTAGTGCGAGTAACATCGGCTCGCCCCCTTTTTAAACTTACCAACCGCTCGTCAATCTGTTCCTGCGATGATATCCTGCGATGAGGTCATCGCTCATGATGAACCATCCTACGAAAGGTTTTATCGATTCAATGCACATCAAAAAAGGCCAGTGATCTCCCCTTCCGATGTTAAATCGACCTTTAAGGCATTCGGTTCTTTGGGCAATCCAGGCATGGTCATAATCTCTCCGAGATAGACGACGTTAAACCCTGCCCCATAACGTGGTTCAATGCGTCGAACATGCACAGAAAAACCTTCCGGTCGACCTCGGCGTTTTGGATCATCGCTGAGACTGTACTGCGTTTTGGCCATGCATACTGGATACGCTTGAGCATCGGTTGAAGCCAGCTCTAAAAGTGTACGCCTTGCTTCATCCGAAAACGTCACATGATCTGCACCATATACCTGATGGGCCACACGACGAATTTTATCTTCCAGCGGTGTGTCTTTCTGGTACAATCGTTTGATCTCAGCCGGTTTTTCTTCCATGGTCTTTAAAACAAGTTGAGCAAGTTTTTCTCCACCTTTTGGCCCTTCATGAAAAACATCGACGATCGCATAAGGAATCTCTCGCTGACGCAGCGCCGCTTCAAATGCACGTTGTTCACTTTCCTCATCCTCAAGCCGATGATTGAGTGCCACAACCGCTGGAACTCCAAACTGCTGCATCGTTTCGAGATGTTTATAAAGATTCGCAAGCCCCTTTTCAACGGCTGAGGGGTTCGGTTGCAGGAGCGCATTGAGCGATACACCGCCATGCATTTTTAAGGCACGTAAGGTTGCGACAATAACGACCACATCTGGTTTAAACGTACCATATACTGTTGTTATATGCATATATTTTTCGGCACCGAGATCAACCCCAAAACCAGCTTCTGTTACTACAACATCATGGGTGTATAAAGCAAGTTGCGTGGCTAAGATACTATTCGTACCATGTGCAATATTGGCAAAAGGACCCCCGTGAATGAATGCTGGCGTCCCATAACGCGTTTGCACGAGATTCGGTTTCAAGGCATCTTTAAGAAGGGCAGAGACGGCACCTTCAACCCCCAAATCTTTGACCCTCACGGGACGTTTATCAAACGTATAACCAATGACGATGCGGGCGATGTGCTCTTTAAGTGCCTGATAAGAATCAACAAGACAGAGGATGGCCATCAATTCAGAGGCGACTGTAATATCGAAGCCGTCTTCTCGAGGGATACCGTTGGCCACACCACCAAGGCCGATGATCGTATGCCGAAGGGCGCGGTCGTTCATATCGATGACCCGCCTCCAGGTCACACGTCTTGGATCAAGGCCGATCTGATTCCCTTGAGCGATGTGATTGTCAATCATCGCAGCGATTAAGTTATGCGCAGCGGTGATGGCATGAAGGTCGCCCGTAAAGTGCATATTAATATCTTCCATGGGGACGACAAGCGCTTCTCCCCCCCCTGTCGCACCGCCTTTTACGCCAAAAATCGGTCCTAAAGAGGGTTCGCGCAAGGCGACTGCCGCGCGTATGCCAAGCGCTTGCAAGGCATCAGCCAATCCGATCGATACTGTTGTTTTTCCTTCGCCAGCCGGGGTCGGATTAATGGCACTCATCAGGATGAGTTTACCTTGTTTCCCTCCTTTTAAACGTTCATAAGCGGAAAGGTCGATCTTGGCTTTATCCCTTCCATAAGGGATCCATTCTTCGGGCAAAAAACCAGCGGATCGAGCGACATCGGCGATGGGACGCGGTGCAGCATGCCCTTTTACATGTGTCTTAATCATCGCTTCATCATCCATCGTTATCCTTCCTTTCCCGCATCGAGGGCGGCTGTTTGGAACACGTTTGTGCTGTTTTTACCAAAAAGAAAGAGCCCTCAGGCTCTTTCTGGGGCCCATCCGGTAAGCCTGATCAAGCCTTACCTGCAGTCTCTTTATCTTCGACATGCACTTTTACTTCGACTGGCGATACTTCTTCAACCACGATGCGCCCATCCGATGTCCGTCCTTCTTCAATCAGCTCACGAATCTCTTTGCTGGTCAAGGTCTCAACCTTTAAAAGCGCCTGCGCGATCGTCTCTAACTTGATGCGTTTGTCGGTTAAAAGCTGCTTACAGCGATCGTATTGTTCACGAATGATGCGCTGTATTTCGAGGTCAATCTCATAAGCAATCGCATCGCTGTAATTTTGTTCGTGGCCAATATCTCGGCCTAAAAATACTTCGCCTTGGCGCCGACCAAACTGCAAAGGACCGAGTTTTTCACTCATACCAAATTCCATCACCATGCGTCGGGCGATGTTTGTAGCCTGTTGGAAGTCACTATAGGCACCTGTCGACACATCACCAAACACAATTTCTTCAGCAACACGCCCACCTAAAAGGACCATGATGCGGTCCAACAAGTAATTTTTCGTCGGCAACGTCGAATCTTCCTTCGGCAAAGGTACCGCGTACCCACCCGCCTGTCCGCGAGGGATGATTGTCACTTTATGCACTTCGTCACCATGAGGCGCAAAGAAACCAGCGATCACATGCCCAGATTCATGATAGGCAACAAGTGTCTTTTCTTTTTCAGTAATGACCCGGCTCGTCTTGGCTGGACCTGCTATGACGCGATCGATGGCTTCATCAATTTCCAGCATATGGATAACCTTTTGATTTTTTCGCGCTGCCAGCAATGCTGCTTCGTTCAGTAAGTTTTCCAAATCCGCACCTGTAAAACCGGGGGTGCGTCGAGCGATCACTTTGAGATCGACATCATCCCCAAGCGGTTTATTCCGCGCGTGAACTTTGAGCACTTCTTCGCGCCCTTTCACATCAGGTCGATCAACGGTAATCTGCCGGTCAAACCGTCCCGGGCGCAAAAGCGCCGGGTCTAAAATATCCGGCCGGTTCGTCGCCGCCATGATAATGATCCCTTCATTGGGGGAAAATCCGTCCATTTCGACGAGCAACTGGTTTAACGTCTGCTCCCGTTCATCATGACCGCCGCCCAAACCTGCGCCGCGTTGCCGCCCCACAGCATCGATCTCATCAATAAAAACAATACAAGGTGCATTTTTTTTGGCTGTCTCAAAAAGGTCACGGACACGGCTGGCCCCGACACCGACAAACATCTCTACAAAGTCTGAACCGCTAATCGTAAAAAAGGGAACACCGGCTTCTCCCGCCACTGCCCGCGCGAGCAGTGTTTTCCCTGTTCCCGGGGGGCCAACCAGAAGCACTCCTTTAGGAATGCGCGCACCAAGCGCAGCATATTTGCGCGGATCTTTCAAAAAATCAACGATCTCTTCAAGTTCCTGCTTTTCTTCGTCTGCGCCAGCAACATCTTTAAACGTCGCTTTTTTCTTATCGTCGGTAAACTGACGAATGCGCGCTTTCCCGAAATTCATCACCCGATTACCGCCGCCCTGGGCTTGATTCATGAAAAAGAAAAATAAGAGAAACAAGAGGGCAAACGGTATAATGTAGGCCAAAAATGTCACCCACGTAGAGCTTTCACGCACTTTGTCTTGTTTAACGGATAACTCGCCAGCATCAATCTTCTCATCAATCAGACGGATGACCTCTGGCGCATTGGGCGCACGCGTTACAAATGCTTCTTGCCCTTTGGGTGCAGCTTTAAACTCGCCTTCAATGAGCAATGTCTGCCCCGTCGGGCCTTCCTCACGCATCGTCAAAGCCTTAATCTTGTTGTTTATAAGATCAAGACGAAACTGACTGTATGAAATCTCATTCGTCGTTTTTGTTTGACTGGTCAACATACTGATCAATCCGACGATAATCAAAACGACCACGAGATAAAACAATGAATTGCGCACAAACTTCGGCATGCCCTACCTCCTCCCGCTTCTATGGGGCACCTTCCATATTGTAACATAATCAGTCATCGGTTCGCTATCAACAAGAACATATCCTACTGTTAATCGGTTGCATCGCCCATGTGCTAACGGGCCCGGGTGTATACTTCCGGTTTTAAGACACCGACAAACGGTAAATTACGGTACCGTTCTGCAAAATCAAGACCGTATCCAACGACAAATGCATCGGGAACGGTAAAACCAACATAATCGGCTTCTATCGGCACTTTTCTTCCAGTCGGTTTATCTAAAAATGTGACGATGGCCAACGATGCTGGATTCCTCCGTTTGATGATATCGCTCAAATAATTGAGCGTAAGACCGCTATCGATGATATCTTCCACAATGAGAACATGCCTGCCTTCGATTTCGAAGTCCAAATCCTTAACGATCTTGACCACACCCGACGTCTGTGTCGCTTGCCCATAACTGGAGACGACCATATAATCCATCTGCAAAGCGATATCCATCTGCCTGGACAGATCTACCATGAACGGCGCCGCCCCTTTTAGGACGCCAATGAGGAGTGGGTGTTTGTCTCGATAGGCCTCCTCCAACACTTGACCCAGCGCTTTAACACGGGCGTGGATCTCATCAGGGGTCAGAAGTACTTCTGCAATATCAACCATCAAACTCAAGTTCTGTCCAATCCTCCTTTGCATCCACTGCACCTTCTCTTTCTACATCCAATCCATGCTGATGTTCCCATGGCCAGCGGGAACGTGTTTTAAGAGCAAAGAGCACATAAGATGACTCTGAAACACAAACATCAGAAGTAAAGGTGGGCGCAGTCTCACCTTTTGGTGTTATTCGGTTGGAAGGGCGCTCTAAAAAAAATGGTGGAATCCACACAATACGCCCGCCAGCCGTAATCAGCGGCCAACGCGCACGCCAGGGTCGTTCTATTCCCAGGTCATCCCAAGCTTCTTTAACTTTTTTATCCGGTTTATGCCAAAAACGGTCTCCAGGTTGAAACGTTCTAACCGTCAGTTTCCCCATAGAAGCAAGGGCTGTATCACTTAAAAATAAAAAACTGGGCCAGCGTTCATCGGTTTCGCCAGACCAAGCCCCAATCATCGTCCTTGGAACCTTTTGCAAAGGAAGAAGCGCGAGCAACATGTTTGACTCCGGCCAAGCGACCACCGAACCTGGCAAAAGAAGCACCGCTAATCGTGGTGACGGTTGTCTATAGAAGATCACACGATCTTTTTTGACCCATAATTGTATGCTACCCGGCAAACTCATAGAAAATGATTCTTCTTCCATCACGAAAGCATGAATGGTTTCCAAGTGACTAAAGGACAAAATCGACTGTTTTGAATCTGGTGAACGCTGTAAGTAACTCCATATTAGATGAATCACGCGCCGTTGTAAAGAAGCTGGCAAGGCTTCAAGCGACGCACGTGAAAGTTCGCCAATCCCCGGGGCAACCACCGCATTTTTTTGCAAAAAACGAAAGGCCAGCGCATGAAAGAAATGCGCATCGTCTTTTAGTTGGCGAGACAGTGAACTGATATGGCGTTCCATGGTCGGTTCGATTGTTTTTAAGACTGGAAGCAGTGTATGCCGTATGGCGTTACGCCGATAACGTAAAGACATATTTGATGCGTCTTCCCGATACTTAAGGCCAAAGAACGTACTATAGGTAAGGATCATCTGGCGCGTTTCATAAAGAAACGGACGCACCAACTCTATTCCACGAAAACCGCGACGGATGGGCATCCCCGCCAGTCCATCTGGGCTTGTTCCTTTTAACATTTTCATGAGCATGGTCTCAACTTGATCGGTCGCATGATGCGCCAGAGCAATTTTTCGAGCACCCGTGCGCTGAGCCATCATCACCAACGCTTCATAACGTCTCTTGCGCGCAAGTGCTTGAACATTGCTCTGAGGGCGCTGAGTCCAAGATAATTTTTGTGTGAGCACGGGAAGTTCATACGACTTTGCCAATTGCTCTACAAACGCTTGATCTTCATCCGCGCTCTTTTCTCTCAATCCATGGTGGACATGACCGACCACGAGACGCACATCGAGAAAATGGCGCCAACGATTCAGCCAATGAAGGAGAGCAACCGAATCAACACCACCGGAGACGGCCACCAATACAGTCTCCTCTGGTCTAAAGAGTTGTTCGCTCTCAATTGTCTTACGTATACGCCTATCCCACGATTCCAGCCATTCATTGTTCTCCATTGAAGACAAACTCCCACCCAAATCCATCAGCCATGTTCACCTCAAGACCAACAACAAAAAACCCCAAGGATGCCTCGGGGCTGCATCACTTGATTTTATTATACACCATTGCCCATACCATTCGAATACAAAGCACCGTTAAAAAGTGGAAAATGATTCATGACGCCGAGACGACATCGGATGATGGGGTAACTTTCGCCCATCCTTCCTCATGACTCTCAATTCGAACGGTCACCACTGTAACGTCATCACTCGGGGCATAGTGCGCAGCATACGCGATCTGATCAAGAATCGTATCTGCAAAACGTTCGACATCTGTAAACGCTGCTTCGGCAATCAACCGCTTTATCCATCGTTCTTTCTGAGGAGAACCGAGCTCTCCAGAAAAAACACCGTCGCTGACCATCAGCAGTGTGTCATGGGGACGCAATTTTAGCGATATAACATCTAATTCCCTTACGTCAGTCACACCGGCAGGGGGATTGTGCCCTTCGATACGTATGACCGCGCCACCCCGGCGGATAAAACTAGGGGCTGCACCGATTTTTAAAAACTTCGCTTCGCCCGTGAGTAAATCGATCAATACAAGATCGATCGTTGCAAACATTTCTTCCGAAGCACGTAAGCTTAAAAG
>JAVERJ010000060.1:0-9629 GCA_034007185.1 Candidatus Carbonibacillus sp.
AGGAACACTCAAAGACGCTTGTTCGCTATTATCAGTCACTACGCGCCTCGGTTCCGGCAGATGCGCATGGTCGCTTCTTTTTGTTAGAAAATGGATCTTACTTTGAACCGTATAGTCGATAAGATGCTATAAAAAAATCCTTATGCAATTCTTCAATAGAAAAAAGGATTTTGTGGTGCGCTTGTCGAATGATATAGGGTAGTGTTTTTGGAGGTGTGCCTGGCGTGGAACAAAAACGATATGTTACAGCCATTGATTTCGGTTCATATAAAATACGTACGGTTGTCGCAGAAATGACCACTTCCGGTTTCCACATCGTCGGAGTGGGACAGACCCCCTCGCATGGCTTGAAAAAAGGGGCGATCGTCGATCTGGATGATGTATCCAGCCAACTCA
Organism: Candidatus Carbonibacillus sp.; assembly: GCA_034007185.1. Taxonomy (GTDB): domain Bacteria; phylum Bacillota; class Bacilli; order Thermicanales; family DSM-22653; genus Carbonibacillus. Next base: position 397 of record JAVERJ010000060.1, read on the forward strand.
AACGCTCCGTGGAAGAAGCGTCCCGTATGACCGGTTGGCCCATTGATCAAGCTTTTATCGGTTTGGCCGGGAGCCATCTGGAACTCATTGAAACGCGTGGGGTCGTGGCCATTTCCCGAGAAGACCGGGAGATTCGTCATGATGATGTGGAACGGGTTATTGAAGCAGCCAAAGTGATTCATCTACCAGAAGATCGGATCATCGTTGATGTGATTCCACGTACTTTTATGGTCGATGGACTCTCTGGTATCACCGATCCACGAGGCATGGTCGGTGTGCGCTTGGAGATGGAAGGTCGTCTGGTTACGGCTTCGAAAGCTGTTTTACATAATCTCTTGCGGGTATTGGATCGCAGTGAGATTAACCCTCTTGGTATGGTCATGCAAGTGTATGCTGGTGGTGAGCTCCTTTTAACCAAAGACGAACGCAAAGTCGGAACGGTCTACATCGATATGGGGAGCGAGACGACCACGGTTACGCTTTTTCAACAGGATGATCTCAAACGTCATATTGTCCTTCCGTTTGGGGGCGGTTATGTGACGCATGATATTGCCAACGGTCTTGGTATCACTGTAGAACATGCTGAAAAATTAAAGTTGCTCTATGGTGTGGCACGGCTTCAAGATGCATCGAACGATTTGGTTTTTGAATATACACCGATTGGTCGCGATAAAAGCGAGTCGATCACGCAGCGCGATCTTGCGTTTATCATTGAGCCACGTATGGATGAGATGCTTCAGATCGTCCGAAAAACGTTAGAATCAGAGCGGTTGATCGATCTTCCTGGCGGAGTGGTCTGGACCGGAGGTGGTTCAGCCATCCCTGGTTTTGTTGCTTTGGCGAAGGATATTGTTGAACCGACGAGCCGTGTTCTTTATCCGGATTATATCGGTGTGCGGGATCCGTCTTTTAGCGCGGTGATCGGTATCATCCGCTATGCCCTTCCTTATCTCCCACTGACGCCTGAGCATCCAGCAGAAGGACGAAAGAAAAATTTGAGGGTGCGCGCAAAAGATAAAACCTCGGATGATAGCTTTTTAGGGAAAGTTAAACGCTGGTTTCACGAATTCATCTAAGTTTTTAGTGCTGGCATAAGGAGGATGAACATGCTGGAATTTGATATGGAAACGACCCATCTTGCACAAATTAAAGTTGTTGGCATCGGTGGGGGTGGGGGTAATGCGATTAATCGGATGATTGAAGCAGGGGTACAAGGTGTAGAATTTATAACGATCAACACCGATGCTCAAGCGCTCATGCACGCCCGTTCTAAATTAAAATTACAAATCGGTGAAAAACTGACGCGTGGATTAGGCGCTGGTGCCAACCCGGAGATCGGGAAAAAGGCAGCTGAAGAATCCCGGGAAGCCATCGAAAACCTTCTTCGCGGTGCTGATATGGTCTTTGTCACAGCAGGCATGGGTGGTGGCACAGGGACGGGAGCGGCGCCGGTGGTAGCTGAGATAGCCAAACAATTGGGCGCTTTAACTGTCGGTGTCGTGACCCGCCCATTTCGATTTGAAGGGAAAAAACGTCAGTTGCAAGCCGAAGCAGGGACAGCGCAACTGAAAGAAAAAGTCGATACACTCATCGTCATCCCCAACGATCGATTGCTTGAAGTGGTGGATAAAAATACGCCGATGATTGAGGCGTTCAAAGAAGCGGATAATGTGCTTCGCCAAGGTGTTCAAGGCATATCCGATCTCATTGCTGTCCCGGGTCTCATTAACCTCGATTTTGCGGATGTCAAGACGATTATGACCGAAAAAGGATCCGCGCTGATGGGCATCGGCGTCGCTTCCGGGGAAAATCGAGCGGCGGAGGCAGCGCGTAAAGCGATCATGTCACCGCTTTTAGAAACGTCCATTGAAGGTGCCAAAGGCGTGTTGATGAACATTACAGGCGGAACGAATCTATCGCTGTATGAAGTGAACGAAGCGGCCGAGATTGTTCATGCTGCATCTGATCCAGAGGTAAACATGATTTTCGGTGCTGTGATCAATGAGAACTTCAAAGATGAAATATCCGTCACGGTTATCGCTACAGGGTTTGATGAGGCACGTGAATCATCCAAACGGCCAGAATGGGCTCAGTATCGAGAAGCGGCACCCACGGTGCAAAAACCACGTGAGGATGATTTTGATATACCGACGTTTTTGCGAAACCGCAATCGTCCTCGATAAGCTTTGTTGTCTGAACGATGCCATTTGAAGCAATGTGTTAAGGTGCTCCCATGATTCGCCGGGAAGCGCCTTTTTTTGTGTCTTTTCCTTTTTGGGCGGCTGCCTATTTCGACACCTTTTTAGCGTACAACCTTCTATACTAGGAAGGGAACAAGCACGTTATACCTAACCTGTCGTCATGTTCCAAAACGTTTGAAGTGTGCAGATAAAGCCCACTTTACTAAGGAAGGAACGTGTTATGGGCGAGGTGATTTATCTTGACCTAGTCTTTTTGAATGATTTTTTGACGAGTTGGGTTATTCTTTGGATGACTGCTTTTTTATGGAGAAAACAGCTTTCTTTTGTTCGATTGTTGATCAGTTCGTGCATCGGTTCGATCGGGGCCATCGGTCTGATGTTTCCGCAATGGTCGTTACTGTATTCCCCGCCGGGAAAGATTGTTTTTCTTATGTTCCTTCTTGTCATTACCTTTTTTCCGCGCTCACCTTCCGATTGGCTGTATGGGAGTGCCTATCTCCTTCTGGCAAATGGTCTATATGCTGGTCTGACCTTTTTTCTGGCACTTTTTACAGAACGTCTGCCAGACGTCTTTTCTAGACAGATTAAAACAGGTCTCGTTTCCTTTGTCAGTCCTTCCCTTTGGACGTTTGTACTGGCCTTTTTGTTCATGATTGTTCTTTCTCGTCTTGTTTATCCTGTCCTTGTATGGCGATGGCGGGAGAAGGCCTTTCATGTGCAGTTGACACTGATGTGGGAAGATAAGACAACGAAAGTGACTGGTTACGTTGATACAGGCAATGCACTGATTGCGGGTGTTAAGGCAGAAGGTGTGGCGCTCGTTCGGCTTACGGCCATCGAAGACATCTTGCCAAAAGATTTGATCCGATTGGCGCATCATTTTTATGCTCATGGTGATCAACATCTTGACATTTTTTCTACGGATATAGGCTTGGAAAAATGGGGACACCGCGTGCGCCTCATCCCTTATCGGGCTGTGGGTAAACAAGGTCTTTTATTGACCGTAAGATTGGATGCGGTGATGATCCGCGCTCGCACAGATGCTTCGGAAAGACGTTTATTCAAGCGCACAGTCGCACTTGTTGAGGATGATTTTGGTTTGGGAGAACACGTTGACGCGCTTGTCCCCCCAGATTGGGTTGCAGAAGATCATACGGCTTTTAACACAAAAAGACACCATGTGGCCCCTTGATCGTTTGCTTATGGTGACATACCAACGCCTATCATCCATCGGTTTCATCATGCGCGGATGGCGTAGATGAAAGGAGAGGAAAACGTTGATCCAGTATATCCGGCGTTTGATGTATCGGTTGAGAATGAAACTGGAACTGTTTTGGCGCCGCATCTTCTGGCGGGGACAATTGCCGGATGGTACACACTATTTAAGTGGCCAAGACGCTTTACCCCCACCCCTCAGTCGAGAAGAAGAAGGTGTGCTTGTCAGCGAGTTAAAAAAAGGTGATCCGCTCGTCAAACAGATGCTTGTCGAAAGAAATTTACGTCTTGTCGTCTACATTGCCCGGAAGTTTGATAACACCGGTGTTCAGTTAGAAGATTTAATCGGCATCGGTTCCATCGGTCTCATTAAAGCTGTTAATACCTTTGATCCTGAGAAAAAAATTAAGTTGGCGACCTATGCCTCCCGTTGTATCGAAAATGAAATACTCATGTTTTTGCGGCGCAATCATCGCACGCGGACAGAAGTTTCATTTGATGAACCTCTCAATGTCGATTGGGATGGTAATGAACTTTTGTTGGCGGATGTGGTGGGCACGGACGATGATGTGATCGAAAAAGATATTGAAGCATATGTTGAGCGTGAACTTTTAAGCGAAGCATTAGAGATGTTGAGCGACCGTGAACGAACCATTATGGAACTTCGTTTTGGTCTAAATGGTGGCGAAGAAATGACGCAAAAAGAAGTGGCGGATCTGCTCGGTATATCGCAATCGTACATTTCTCGCCTAGAAAAAAGGATTATTAAACGGCTCAAAAAAGAGATGAATCCCAGTGCTTAAAGCTAGCGAGTGTTTTTAAGCCTTTCTGCGCATTTCACTCCTAAAAAGCGCGTCCATGCATGAATTAGACGAGTGTGGAGATACTGTAAAAAGGTTTATGTTTGTATCTTTCACGGATCGTTATGATGCATGCATTGAGCTCCGCGCTTGGGGGGACTGACACGATGCGCAACAAGGTTGAAATAACAGGCGTGGACACATCAACATTACCTGTATTGACGAATAAAGAAATGCGAAGCCTTTTTGAAAAAGCAAAGCAGGGTGATCTGTCCGCCAGGGAAGCATTGATTCAAGGCAATTTACGGTTGGTCTTATCAATTATTCAACGATTTAATCACCGGAACGAAAACGTTGATGATTTGTTTCAAGTCGGTTGTATCGGACTCATGAAAGCGGTCGATAACTTTGACCTTTCGCAAAATGTGAAATTTTCAACCTATGCTGTTCCGATGATCGTCGGTGAAATTCGACGGTATTTGCGGGATAACAACCCGATTCGCGTCTCCCGTTCGCTCCGTGATATTGCCTATCGGGCACTTTCAGCGCGCGATCAACTATCATCTTCGCTGGGACGAGAAGTATCGGTTGAGGAGATTGCTCAGACGATCGGCGTGCCCGCAGAAGATGTCACACTTGCGCTTGAAGCGATTCAAGAACCAGTTTCTTTGTTTGAACCGATTTATCAAGATGGTGGCGATCCGATTTATGTGATGGATCAGGTCAAAGATGATAAAGCGCGAGATTCTGCTTGGACCGATGAAGTCACATTAAAATTAGCACTCAGCGCTCTTGGGGAGCGAGAACGCTCTATCGTTGAGATGCGTTTTTTTGAAGGGAAAACACAGACGGAAGTAGCAGAAGAAATCGGTATTTCTCAAGCACAGGTCTCCCGTTTGGAAAAAGCTGCACTCAGAAGCATGCAAAAGCATGTACAAGCGTATGGAGAATAAATGTTTCCTTTGGTCACATCGCCATCTTTTTTACATATACTGTAGCACGACGGTTTAAAAATAGGTGATGGCGATGATTAAAATATCGGAGTTTCAAAGTAAAGATGTGGTTGATATGGCCGACGGCAAACGCTTAGGAAGGGTGGGCGATCTGGAGCTCGATCTGGAAAAGGGTCGGGTTCGTGCCCTTGTGATTCCATCTGGCGGAAGGCTGTTCGGTTTTTTTGCCAATGGCCAAGATATCGTGATTCCATGGGAAAATATTGTTAAAATAGGTGTAGACGTCATCTTGGTCCGGAGAACGACGGAGAGCCGAAAAAAAACAGAGCTCCCCTATGATCTGGACGATTTAGAGGCATATCTTTCGGAAAAGCGCCGCAGTAAAAAACATCTGGAAGCACACGCTGAAGACGATGAGGGATGAGGTGGCGGATGGATCAAACATACAAGCATATGGCGCTCGATGAACCGTTTGTACTTTCTGCGGATGGATGGGTGTATCGTTGGCGAACCATGGAAGGCAAGTACCCGCAGTTACGCGCTGGTATTACGACACGGGAAGCCCCCATACTTAAGTTTCATACACCGTATGCCGATGATGAGACGGTCCGTGCGCATCGTGCACTTTTTGAGCGTTCCATCGGTGTGGAGGCGCACACGATGACGTTTGCTGAACAAATACACGGTGACGGTGTCTACGTCGTTCGGGAGACAGACATTGGGCGTGGATCTAACTTTGCGCATGAGGCGATTCCTCAGACAGATGCCCTTGTGACGACGCTCATCGGTGTCCCCTTGATCATCTTTGTAGCCGATTGCGCGCCGCTCTTTTTTTATGACCCAAAGAAAAAAGTGATCGCCCTCGTTCACGCTGGATGGCGGGGAACAGCGGCCGATATTCTTCGGCGTGTTTTACAAGTGTTGGACGGGCTGGGTGTGATGCGAACGCATTTACATGTGGCCATTGGTCCGTGTATTCACGGTACAGTTTATGAGGTGGATGATCCGGTCATCGACGCACTTTCGAAAGTCGACGCGGATAGTCTTAAAGCGGCATCAAAAAAAACGCGTCCCGGACATTATATGCTTGATTTACCCACCTTTCATCGTTTATTGTTAGAAAAAGAAGGAATTCCCAAAGGACATGTCGAAAGTAGTCATTATTGTACGTATACGCATGCCCGACATTTTTATTCGTATCGTCGTGAAGGATCTTTAGCTGGTCGGATGGCTGCTTATATGGTTCAGTTATCTTAAAAAAGATGGAAAATCGTGAGATTGACAAGGAGGGACGGACGATGATGGAAAAAGTGTTATCGTACCTTGGGATTACCGATGAAAAAGAAGAACATGTTCGTGAGCATGAGCCCGAGCAAGAAAGCAGCAAGCTATTAAGTCGGCGAGAGCGAGATGAACGGCGTATTGTCAATCTCGATGAGGCGCGGGGTCGAAATAAAGTGATATTGATGGAACCAGGGACATTTAATGATGTCAAAGAAATTGCAGATCATCTCCGCGCGCGCCGTTCGGTGATCATCAATCTTCATCGTATTAGACCCGATCATCTGCAACGGATGAAAGATTTTTTAAGCGGGGCCGTTTATGTCTTGGATGGAGAATTTAAACGTCTGGGCGAAGATGTGTATTTAGTGGCACCGGCCCAAGTCGATGTTGAAGGCGTCATTGCGATATGGGAGGAAGCAGACGAGCGACATGAACGATGAACGCACGGTGCGCTGGATGAGCATTCATCCTCAAGAGACGTTTCTTGTGAAACGATTGGACGAGCTCATCGAAAAAGCTGCGCAAGGTGCTTTTCGCCTGAGTTTTTTTGTCGACCCACGCGGGCGCGCTTTGGCTCGTGCCCGCGCGCGGTCGCAGGGTGTTTCGGTTTTTGCCTATGGTGGCTATGAAGGGGCTGAACGCGCGCGTCTTTTGTTTGCCCCGGAAGATGCTGTCGGAGAGACGTCTTCATGGTATGAAAATCGTGAGACGATGGCCCTTGGTTTTGTCAAAATCCATGTGAAAGAGGGGAGCATCACGCATCGCCAAGTGCTTGGTGCCATTTTAAGCCTTGGTGTTAAACGCGAGATGCTTGGTGATATCGTACTGCCGCTCCAAGCAAACTGTGCAATACTGGTGACAAGCGATGCTCTGGCCCCGTTTATCGCTGATCATCTACAGTCTATCGACCGTGCTTCGGTGCGTGCAGAGGTAGTCACACACGTTTCGCCCGAATGTTTCGATCATGCGGTGCGCGGCGACGTCCGTGTGCTCTTTACATCATCTTTGAGATTGGATGGGGTGCTTAAAGATGCGCTTCATTTATCTCGAGAGCGTGCCAAACTTTTGATTCAAAAAGGGGCCGTTCGAGTGAGTTTTCGTCCTGTGGATGCGCCCGATTTCCCTGTTGCGCCCGGAGATATTTTATCCGTACGAGGGTATGGGCGAATTTATATTGATGAAGTGGTTGGCCAGTCTAAAAAAGGTCGCTATAGACTTCATGTACGTCTTTTGCTGGACCCTTGAGTTAAGGAGAGGAGTGAAGGGCATGCCGCTCACACCGCTGGACATACATAACAAAGAGTTCAGCACAAGTTTTCGCGGTTATAACATTGATGAGGTCAATGACTTTTTAAATCAAATCATACGTGATTTTGATGAGCTCATTCGCAACAATGAAGCGCTCAAAGAACGTATCACAGAACTCGAAGAGCGCCTGAAGCGTTTCGAGAATTTAGAAGAGACGCTTTCCAAATCCATTCTTGTCGCTCAGGAGGCTGCCGAAGAAGTTAAATCCAATGCCCGTAAAGAAGCAGAACTGATCGTGCGTGAAGCAGAAAAAAACGCGAATCATATCATTGACGAAGCTCTTAGCAAGGCACGCAAAGTACAAATCGAGATTGAAGAACTTAAAAAACGCGCCCAAGTCTATCGAAATCGTTTTCGTACGCTCTTAGAGGCTCAGCTCGAGATGCTTCAGTCGCATGATTGGGAGCGTTTAAGTGACCTCGAAGAAGAAAGCTGATGGAAGTATGTGTTGTCTCGCCTGCTTGACGTTTTTCCTCACTTATGCATATAATGAAACAAGTTTCGTATGGCTCCGGGATGACCGTCGGCCTCTTGTCCTCAAGGGATAAGGGGTTTTTTCGCACCTATGCTTTTTGTTTTTATCGGGTGCATTGTGCTGTTGACGTTTGATCAAGGCCATCGCTTGATGCATATGCTTAGATGGAGGGGTTTTTTTGGACTATCGAACGACGATTAACTTACCGAAAACAGAATTTCCGATGCGTGCCAATCTCCCTAAGATGGAACCACAGATGCAGGCACACTGGGACGAGATAAAAATCTATGAAAAAGTCCAAGCGCGAACAGCAGGACGGCCTAAGTTCGTCTTACATGACGGTCCACCCTATGCCAATGGGGACATTCATGTCGGGCATGCTTTAAATAAAATCTTGAAAGACATGATTGTACGGTCTCGTTCTCAGATGGGATACGATGCCCCATACGTACCTGGTTTTGACACGCACGGCATGCCGATTGAACATGGTGTCATCACTAAGGAAAAAGTCGATCGGCACACCATCGGGGACGTGCCTTTTCGCAATTTGTGTCGAGATTGGGCGCTTCGCTACGTTGAGCGGCAGACACAACAGTTTAAACGCCTCGGTGTACGTGGCGACTGGGAAAAACCGTACATTACGCTCGATCCGCAATACGAAGCGGAACAAATCAAAGTGTTCGGAGAGATGGCCAAAAAAGGTTACATTTATAAAGGGAAAAAAGTGATTTACTGGTCACCTTCGGCAGAGACAGCGCTGGCCGACGCTGAAATTGAATACCGCGAAAAGACGTCCCCCTCGATCTACGTCGCTTTTGATGTGGTTGATGGTAAAGGAAAGCTAAAACCCCATGATCGGGTTGTCATTTGGACGACGACGCCTTGGACGCTTCCAGCGAACCTTGCGGTGACGCTTCATCCGAGTTATCGTTACGTGCGTCTTGAAACACCTTTGGGTACACTCGTCGTGGCTGCTGCGCGCGCAGAAGAGGTTTTG
>JAVERJ010000061.1:0-9574 GCA_034007185.1 Candidatus Carbonibacillus sp.
TTATGCGGCGTGCAATCAGCACATATGGTGGAGGAGGAGGGATTCGAACCCCCGTGGGCCGTGAAGCCCTAACGGTTTTCAAGACCGCCCCGTTATGACCACTTCGGTACTCCTCCAAATGAACATGAAATCTCCATGTTTTTTCTAGCATAACAGCTAGAGAAAATTAAACGATAATGGATATGGTATATATGGTGGGCCCTGCAGGATTCGAACCTACGACCAATCGGTTATGAGCCGACCGCTCTGACCAGCTGAGCTAAGGGCCCACCCTGGCGTTCCAGGAGGGATTCGAACCCCCGACCCGCAGCTTAGAAGGCTGCTGCTCTATCCAGCTGAGCTACTGGAACGCTTGGAGGGAGCACCCGGATTCGAACCGGGGAATGAAGGTTTTGCAGACCTTTGCCTTACCACTTGGCTATGCTCCCAGTGCCATAAAACAAGTGTTAAAAAAAGCTGCCAACCAACAGTCATTCATAATAAAAACGGAACGCGCCGGTCCTGCGTTCCTCCACCGAAAACGTTGGGTGGCAGGGGCGGTAGGAATCGAACCCACACTAGCGGTTTTGGAGACCGCCGTTCTACCATTGAACTACGCCCCTAGTTGGTAGCGGTGGAGGGATTCGAACCCACGACCTCACGGGTATGAACCGTACGCTCTAACCAGCTGAGCTACACCGCCGCAATCATGGTGGAGTGAGAGGGATTCGAACCCTCGCTGGGCTCAGGGCCCACTAACGGTTTAGCAAACCGTCCCCTTCGGCCTCTTGGGTATCACTCCACATAGCCGCTTCAAGACTTAAAAAAGCCCCCTCCGAGGCCACCCTATCATGTGGTTTTGGTGGAGCCGAGCGGGATCGAACCGCCGACCTCTTGAATGCCATTCAAGCGCTCTCCCAGCTGAGCTACGGCCCCATTTGAACTGGCGATTACTAAGATACCATGAACGAGACAGAAAGTCAACTATGAGGTTTATGCATTTTTTGCCTTTGCCTTTTTCGCAACCCTCGTCATATACATAGTGATATACATAGCGCCCGATGGCGTTAGGGCAAAAAACGCCACCATCCTTTGTACACTTGAAACATAAGGAGTTTTCCAGCATGTACAACAGACGACCGCGCATTGTTGCGCATCGCGGGGCAAGCGCACTTGCCCCAGAAAATACGATCATCGCCTTTGAATGGGCGCGTCTTTTGGGGGCAGAGGCCATCGAAGCCGATGTGCGCTTAAGCCGCGACCTCATCCCCGTCATCATCCATGACGCCTATTTAGAGCGAACGACCGACGGAGAAGGTTTGGTGGAAAACAAAAACTGGTCCGAGATTCTTAAACTGGATGCCGGAAGTTGGTTTGATCCATCATTTCAAGGCGTACGGGTCCCTTCTTTGGCGGAACTTCTTGTATGGGCCAAACAACATCACATGCCAGTGATTCTCGAATTAAAAGGGTCTTTCATCGATCGGGATGTTTTTATCAAAGCCGTTTTAAACGTCATATACGATCACGGCTACATGCACGCCGTCACCTTTTCTTCCTATCATGATGATCTGCTCTACCGCCTTAAACAATATGCCCACAACGCCCAGACAGCACTGCTATATTTTTACATGCAAGAGCCATGGCGCTACGCACAAGAACTCGGCGCGATCGCCCTTCACGCTGCTTACCCTTTTTTACGTAAACGCCATATTATGGCAGCGCACGAAAGAGGGTTAGAAGTATACGTCTATACCTTAAGCGACGATCATGACCTTAGACGTGCTTGCGACCTAGGTGTCGATGGTGTATTCACCGACCGCCCCGAACTGGCGATCGATATGTGTGAACGTTTATAAAAGATGTATCAAACGTGTATAAACCTTATAGTTGCACTTCGTCTTCAGACCGTCCCTGCTCATTTAAGATCGCTATCAGGTCCGGCAAAAGCGACGTGCGCGTAGCGATGAGACCATACTCAGGTGGAGCAAGCGGAAGATCATCCCCGGAAAACGAGCGCACGAGACCACCCGCTTCTTCAATAATGAGTTTGGCAGCTGCAAAATCCCATGGTGATAATTTCAAACTTAAATAGGCATCGATTCTACCTGCTGCGACATAGGCCATTTCTAAAGCCGCAGCCCCTAATGCCCGAATGCCGCGACTTTTTCTGGCGATGGTGTAGATATGATCGAGCAAACCCATCTTCCGCGTTCGACGAAACCACATGAGACTTGTACCTATCAAACTTTCGGCCAATACTTTGGGCGCACGAATGTCTAGGCGCTTACCATTTAAAAAGGCGCCTTCTCCCCGACTGCCCCAAAACATCTCCTCCCGCATCGGATCGTAGACTACGCCGACAACACCTTCATCCCCACGATACAAGGCAATAGAAATACAAAAATTAATTTGTTGATGAATAAAGTTCGTCGTCCCGTCTATAGGGTCCACAATCCAACGATACCCATCACCGTGTAGGCTTTCCCCTTGACGATCGGTCCCTTCTTCACCCAACATGCCATGTTCAGGATAGGTTTCCTTTATGCGTTCCGCCAGCCACTGTTCAATATCACGATCGATCTCTGTTACAAGATCCGTCGGAGACGATTTTGTTTCTATGGTGAAGGTCTCATGCGCTTGTAAACGTTCACGAATGCGCTTTCCCGCGCCGCGAGCCAGCGTTTGAGCAAAGTCTAAATAATGGTTTTGAGCATCACGCACCGTGTTGGCTCCTTTCAACAGATCGTTATCACGTCGTCTTTCCCCAATCAATCGGCGAAAGACCGTGCTGCAGCAAAAAGGCATTGGCTCTAGAAAAAGGTCGTGAACCGAAAAATCCACGATGTGCAGAAAGCGGGCTTGGATGCGCCGAGGCAATGACGAGATGACGTGAGGTATCGATCAGCGGACGCTTAGACAGGGCATACCGTCCCCATAATATAAAGACGAGTGGTTCCCGCCGCGCCCCAAGTCTTGCAATAATGGTATCGGTGAATGTCTCCCAGCCATGACCCCGGTGCGAGCCCGGCTGGCCTGCACGCACACTCAAAATGGTGTTTAAAAGCAACACACCTTGCTTGGCCCATCCTGTAAGGTTGCCTGAAGAAGGTTCGTCTATGCCGAGATCAGCACTAAGTTCAATAAAAATATTTTTAAGAGACGGCGGTAAAGGCACACCGTCCGGTACAGAAAAACTCAAGCCATGGGCTTGACCGGGACCATGATACGGATCTTGTCCCAAGATAATAACACGTGTCTCAGAAAATCCCGTTAGATGCAGTGCGCGATAAAGATCGTGCATCTTCGGATACACTGTATACTGCCGGTACTCTTCTTTTAAAAAGGTGCGCAGTGCTTCATAAAAAGGCTGCGCCAGTACGTCTTCAAGCACTCTCTGCCAATCATTTTGAAACAAGACCCGCGCGCCCACTTTACCTTCACCTACTATACGATCTACAGTAAATCTAACATTCGACAACCACTGTCGATACAAAAAGGCGTCTGATGATAAAGTGTATCAACGTCTTAATATGAATCAAGGATGATCTCTAACGTTGAACGATCTAGAGAAAGGAGCACTTTTTTGAGAAGTGCTTTTGCTGCACGATAATCATCTAAATCGACGACCGAAACATGAGAGTGAATATAACGCGCCGGAATGCCAATGACCGCAGACGGAATTCCGACCTCCATGGTATGCACACGCCCGGCATCTGTTCCACCTTGAGAGACAAAAAACTGATAAGGTATACCTTCTTGTTCGGCAAGATCAATCAAAAAATCGCGCAGCCTAGGATGTGTGATCATCGTACGATCTTTAATCCGCATAAGAACGCCAGCACCCAAGCGACCAAAAGCTTTCGTTTGCCCCGGCATGTCACCGGCAGGTCCCGCATCCAAGGCAAAAAAGATATCCGGTTGGATGAGACGCGCAGCCGTTTCTGCGCCGCGCAGACCCACTTCTTCCTGAACCGTCGCCCCAGAATAAAGGACACCTGGCAGTCGATCTTGAATAGGGGCGAACTCACGTAAAATTTCCAAAGATAGGGCCACGCCATAACGATTATCCCAAGCCTTGGCCAATACGCGTCCACCAGCAAGCGGCGTATACGCGCCTACGGGCACGATGGGATCCCCGGGTCGAATACCGAGTGCATCGACCTCTTCTTGCGAACGCGCACCAACATCGACGAACATGTCTTCAATCGTCAGTGCCTTCTGTTTTTCTGCTTCGCTCATGCCATGCGGCGGACGCGCCCCTATCACCCCGAAAACCTTACCTTTGCGCCCAATCACCACGACGCGTTGAGCTAAAAGAACCGGATCCCAAAAACCACCGAGCGGTGTCATATGTAAAAAACCGTCATCCGTGACACGGGTCACCATGAGCGCCACTTCATCCATATGCCCGGCAACCATAACCCGCGGACCATCCATCTGGCCTTCCAGAACACCAAACAAGCTGCCCAGTCGATCACGCACCTTTTTGACTTCCGGCGAGATCTCTGCCATATATTGCTCCATAATCTGACGAATGGGCTGTTCAAAGCCCGGTGCGCCATAACTTTCCGTCAGCGCTTGAATCAACGTTTCATCCACTGTCTCCTGCTTAAACACCATGGCACTCAACTCCTTTTTTATATTATACCACAGCTTAACCATAGCTTCACGAACGCGCGATCTCACGACATATTCAACACATCACGCGCCGAACTTGGTGATATGTATTTACAACAAAGCACTTTATGTGTTAAAGTTACTCAAAAGGATATGATAAACCTTCCCATCGCTTGCCAGATTGCCGTCGAGGTGATACAATACAATACGGTTGGGGGTATGGCATGATCAACAGTCCCTTTTTGATTATATGATTCATATGTATAAAGGTAAGTTGTTGCATCGTTAACATTTAGAGATGGATGTTCTTTTGTTTGCTCCCTTGAAGATACTTGAGGATGAATGTAAAAAACTTGGAGACGATACGAACAGTAGCATGCCTTCTGTGCAGACACAAAAGATCACACATTCACTGCGATGCCAAACACGTTCATAATTAAAAGGAGGAAGATACAATGGCTATCATTTCTGAAAAGGATGCTCAGACAATTCGCGAGATGTTCAGTAAAATGACGGGGAAAACGTATGTCTTATTTTTCCATAGTGATATTGAAAATAAGGAGTATGGTGAAGCAACGCAACAAATTTTACAGGAACTCAGTGAATTGACAGACAAATTGGAGGTCAAGTATTACAATCGTGAAAATGATGCCGATATCGCCGACCGTTATGGCGTTGACAAAGCGCCCGCCATCGTCTTTGTCGACGAACATGGCAACGATACGCGTGTACGTTTTTATGGCATTCCTTCGGGCTATGAGTTTACAACGCTCATCGAAGATATCATTGATCTGGCCAACGGTACCCATGGACTTTCCGAAAAGACAGTCGAAGCGCTTAAAAACCTAAACACGGACATTCATCTCCAAGTTTTCGTGACGCCGACTTGCCCATACTGCCCGCGAGCTGTGCGCCTTGCCCACCATATGGCGATGGTTAGCCCGCGAGTACGCGGTGACATGATTGAAGCGACTGAATTCCCAGAGCTCTCCAACGAACATAATGTCTACGGCGTCCCGAAAACCGTCATCAACGATGGCGCAGAAGAACAAGAAGGGGCCGTACCAGAACAAGTCATCTTACAGAAAATCTTAGCAGTAGCCGCCCAGTAAGTTTAAAAGTACAAAAGCGTCGCTGATGCACAACGATAAAAAAACCATCCGGAAGGTTCACGCCGGATGGTTTTTTTCCATCATGGTTGAGCGCATTCATCCAAACACTGAACCAACAGGTGATGAGCATGCCCCTTGATCGTCCGTTCCCTTCCGCCTTTATCGAACGCATTCGGCGAGAAGTCGAAGAACCGGAAGCGTTTCTTGCTAGCTTGAGCGCAGATCCGATTAAAAGTTTTCGCACCAATTACCATAAAACCGAACCGTCCGTTTTATTAAAAACCTTACCGGGTATTCAAGAACGTATCCCTTGGCAAGAAGGTGCTTTTTACGTTGATGAATCGTTCCCGTTTGGTCGACACCCTTATCACGCTGCTGGGCTCTATTATATTCAAGAAGCTTCAGCCATGGCCCCTGTTGTTCTTCTGGATCCGCAGCCAAAAGAACGTATCATCGATCTTGCGGCGGCTCCCGGTGGTAAAAGTACACAAATCGCAGAACGCATCGGAGAAAACGGGCTTCTCGTAGCCAATGACATCGACGCTGAAAGACTCGATGCCTTAACGCAAAATATTGAACGCCTCGGATTTACAAACGTTCTCATCACCCGCGCTGAACCACAATACTTAGCTGCGTCTTGGCCGGAGATGTTTGATCGCGTTTTACTCGATGCACCGTGCTCGAGCGAAGGCGTCTTTAGAAAACAACCTGAAGCCATCGCCCATTGGTCCTTACACGCCATCGAACGCGCCTGTATAAACCAGCGTCTTCTCCTTGATGCTGCAGCACGTCTTCTCAAACCGGGAGGAAGACTCGTCTATGCCACCTGTACATTTGGCATCTCCGAAAACGAAGCGATGATCGCTGAATTTTTAAGGAAGCATCCTGAATTCGAACCAGAACCGCTAACTGTTGCAGAGCGCATGCGTTTTCATGGTTCCCAAAAAGGGCTCGCCGTCCCATCATCACCCGTCTCCACTGCGGTCCAAGAAGCAACAGTCCGTTTCTTTCCCCATCAATCAGCAACAGAAGGCCAAGCCATGATCCGTCTTAAAAAAATCGCTCCATCATCTCGGCCATCATATGATCATCCATCATACACTCATCACAGAAAGCTTAACCAACGCACCGTATTCAAAGGCTCATGGCCAGCGATTGGAGCAAAGACAATGCCTCAAGAAGTACGCGCCGCTTTCATACGATTTGTGGAAGAAACATTAGCCATTTCTCCTGTTTTTAAAAAGCATGCCGCCGCTCGACTCTGGTGGGCAAATGATCATCTATATCTTCTCCCGACAGCATTATTGGAATGGTCAGAAGGCCTTAAGCTCCTATCCGGCATACCCCGCATTTCTTTAAGGCGTGCCGGTCTATTCCTCGGTACGTTCCGTAAAAATCGTTTTATTCCCGCCCATGCGCTGGCGCTCGCACTCACTTCCGGCGATCTTCGCAACATGCGTGATGCCCATGTATCTTTGACCATCGAAGAAGCTAGGTCTTACCTAGTTGGGCAAAGTATGACTTGGGATACGCTCCGCTTCGTTCAAGAACACGATGACGCGCACCGCTATGATGGACGCGTCGTTATCTTATCGCTGGATGGCTTCCCATTAGGATGGGGCAAAGTAAGCAATGGTTTACTCAAAAACCACTATCCCAAAGGGCTTCGATGGTTCTCATCATAAGCCCGCATCTCAAGTTCGAAAGCGCGGCCAGCTTTTAAACAAAGCAATCGGAACATGTATATCGGGCGTGACTGAGATGTCTGTCATCGTTTAAGCATCATCCAGATGGCGGCGAACGGTCTCAACAAAGGGCTTTAGCGAAATCGGCTTCGTCACATAATCATCAAAGCCCGCATGGTAGGCCGCCTGTATTTCACGTTCCGTAACGAGCGCAGAAACCCCGATGATTTTTAACCGTTCATACGCCGGAAGAGAACGCAGGGTTCGAGCGATGGAAAGCCCATCCATACCCGGTAAATGGATATCAAGAAGGATCAGATCGTACGCATGCGTCTCCAATAACTCAAAAGCCCGTTCACCATCTTCTGCAACATCCACCAAATATCCTTGCTCCGTTAAAACATCATGAAATAACAAAGCATTCGTTGGATTATCTTCAACGATTAAGATGCGTTTCACATCAATCCCCCCTTGCACATCTTGTACGTAAGATCTTTATCAATCGTATCAATCGGCACCAGCGACGGACCATGATCATCGCCAAGGATTACGTTTTTAACGCTCTGTGTCGTCCCCATCACGTTCGATCAGCGTCTTTAGAGTATCATAGAGATCCTCAGGTGTATATGGAATGATCTTTTCCACATATTTAAACCAGCGTGCGCGGTCTTTTAAACTCAAGGTCAGATCGGTCATGACGATGATGGTCCAGCCTCGCGCCACGAGTGTTTGAAATAACCGTTCCAGCTTAATGGTCTTTTCTGAAGATAACGCTTGCGTTAAGCCAAAAATAAATATTGGACGCTTAAGAAGCGAAGAGAGGGGCGCAATACTTTTGACCCATTGGCGTGGAACATGACACATGCGAAACCGCGTGCGGCGAACTTCAGTTGTATGGACGGCCGATGCTTTTTCTACCTTAAGTTCTTTTGCGCACAAATCATCTGGTAAAGTAAAACAAAATTCGCTGCCCTTCCCTTCTTCGCTGGTGAGTTCAATGCGTCCACCATGCAGTTCGACGAGGCGCCGCGTCAACGTTAACCCCAACCCCGTCCCTTCATAACGACGACTCAAATCGCCCTCACCTTGAACAAAAGGATCAAAAATGTGTTCTTGCTGTTCTTTGGGAATGCCTAACCCCGTATCGCGTACACAAACGACAAGTGCTTTATCGGCATCGTCAACCGTTACAGTGATAGCACCACCGGAAGGCGTAAACTTGACCGCATTGGAAAGAAGATTGTTCATAATCTGCCGAACACGCAACCGGTCAAAACAATGATGCGTACGCATGGTGTGAAAGGTGACCCCCAGTGTGATATCATTTTTTTTAGCGCGCTCCATGACAACCGTCAATGTCTGTTCAAAAAAAGGACGTATGTCCGTCCATTCCGGATGAAGCGTTAATTTGTTCGCCTCAGCCTTGCTCAAATCGAGAAGATCATTGATCAAGAGCAACAGATGCTGACCATTATCTAAAATGTGCTCGACATAAGCGGCCTGTTTAGGTGTTAACGTTCCAAAATAACCTTCCTTTAAGACCTCTGAAAATCCGATGATCCCATTTAAAGGCGTCCGAAGTTCATGAGAGATCATCGCTAAAAAGTCGGATTTGGCGCGATCAGCTTCTCGCGCTTTTTCACTTTCATGAAGAAGATACTTATTCGCTTCCCTCAGTGCATGAACGAGTGATTTTAAGCGTTGCCCCATTTCATCAAACGTTTGTGCCAATGCACCAAACTCATCCTGACGATTTAAAGCGATCTGTCCTTCAAAAGAACCTGCGGAGTATTTTTTTGCTGCCGCTTTCAAGAGCTTAACCGGACGATTGATCGTTTGATACAACAGTATGCCTAGAAAAAGCGCATACAGCGTTTCTACAATCCAAAGAATAATGACAAGACGAAACGTATGTCCGGATGCTTTCTGAGCTTGTGCCCGAAGTTTTAACATGGCCTCTTCTTTCTCCGAAGCAAAACGCGAAAGCTTCGTAACGAGTTCATAGGCCAATGTCTCACCGTCCGTCGTAAGCGTTAAAAATGCATCATCCCCATTCCCGAGTTCATAGACCGGAATCACCCGATTATAAAGCGTAAATTCAAACTGCCGTTCAATGCGAAAAAAAGCATTTAAACGCGTACGTTCTTCACCAACCGTATGCGCTTTTAAATACTGTTC
>JAVERJ010000062.1:0-9447 GCA_034007185.1 Candidatus Carbonibacillus sp.
TCCGGGAACAAAAACCTCAAGACAATGCCATCGTCATCCTCTATATCGATGAAGATCATTCGTTCTGGCCATATGTTGGCGATGCTTGGGTAGCACATGGATATGATACCATCTGGCTAAAAGATAAACTCAATCAGTATGCTTCCCCGGCTTTAAAAAGCGATGGCTTAAGTCGCGCTTTGACCATGCTTTTGTATGAATTACCTGCAGATTTGCCTTGGACGATGGATGGCGCGTCACCGGCAAGTCCGGAACACGGTCTTCCAAACGATCCAGCGGCACAAAATGCAAACCATGCGCCGACACCATCCAACAAAGGACTGGGTTGGATTGGTTTCATTGCCATCGCCGTTTTTGTCTTAATGCTTATAAGTTTTATCTTTCTTTTGTTTTACCGACGGAAATTAAGACATGAAGTTCACGTCTTAAAGACATTGCTTGAGCATAAAGAAAAAGATGTCAGCGCTTTGAGTGCACACGTTCAACACTTGAAAAAACTGCGAGAGAAAGAACCAGCCAATGTCGTCGATGCGGTCGAGGCCAATCGTCATTCCGCCTTGGAACATCTTCTCGATCAGTATCAAAAACGGCTCTTGCCGGATATGCTGGAAGTTTTGGAACAAGCGCTGAAGCGTCTTAATCTGTTTCGCGTTTTTGCGGCGGCAGAGGATATCGCATACGTGAAAGAAGAAACGGGAACGCTTCAGGAATTTATACAGCGTGTTTCAAAAGAAACGCGCTTTAAGGCGGCATCATTCAAAGCAAGCGCTCTCGACAAGGATGATGTGCATGACGTTGAAGCACCAAAAACGGGTGATGCGCCTGCTTTGTCGTTGGCTGCACGTCTAACGTCAACGGATGAGCATAAGCAGGGAGGGGCGGATGGCGCTTTGAGTTTTAGCGAGCCGTCCCTTGACACGCGTCATGATGAGGCACATGTGATTGATGGGAGTGTGTTTGCGCAAGATGCGTCTTTTACTTCGCAAACGGATGAGAAACATCATAGAGCATCCGACATCAACGCTCAGCGTATAGAGCTTCAACCAGATTTTGAAAACTTGGATGTTTGGCATCAGCGACTGGAGATGCGTTTATCACAGATGGCCGCGCAAAGCGGTATGTCATTCCAAAGGCTGAGAGCGTTGCTCGATGATTTGTCGAAGCAACGAGAAACGCTTGTGCAGTCCTTTGCGGCGTCGATACAGGATGCATCCCATCAAAACACAAGACGCGATGCCGATCTGCAAGATGGGCTCAACGTTCGCCTTCAATCCTATCGGGAATCGCTTGCAGCGCTCGAACGCGCTTACCAAAAACTGGAAGATGAGATGTTGGCTGGGGATCGCTTGATCGAAATGATTGAAGTGCGTCTTCCGGAAGCGATGAAAGCGCTCGAAATGCGCTATCAAGGGATCGTTCGTAAAGCGTCTTTTGCCAATGCACCTCAAATCGAGCGGGAATTGAAGGCTATGAAAAGCCGCTGGCATGCCCTCATTCCCTTATGGGCAGAAGGTGCCTTTGATGTCGTAGAACACGAGATCCAGATCATGCAATCGTCACTTGAGACGCTCCATGCCTGGCTGGATGAAGAAGAAGCGCTCAGGCGGGGCGTCGATCAAGCGCTCGAACAATACGCCATCAGGGAAGAAGCGCTCCGTCAACAATTCTCTCAGTTTATCGAACGCAATAAAAAGCTGGAACGGCTTATGGATATGGCAGAGACCGATCTTTCCTCGACGATCCGAACGTTTGAGAAGGCGCTCGCAAATGTGCAAAGTCAGCGTAAGTTGTGCCTTCAATACATTGAAGAAGCGCGTTTTCAGCTTGCTTGGGCGGTGTTAGAGACGATTCAAGAAGCGATCCATGCGTTGGATGAACAAGCTCAAAACATCGAAGCTGCGCTCACATCTCTTGAAGGTTTTGAAAAATATGCGCGCACCACACTTCGACGTTTAGACGATCGCTTGCGTGAAATTGAGCAGCATATGGCACGTCGATTTTTGACAGCGGAAATCTTGGCCGTGGACGAAGCGCGAGATGCAGCGGAACGTGCGCTCGATGCCTTGCGGCTTTTGTTGGATCGTTTTCCTTTGCCTTATTCATCTATTCAAGAAGCGATGGCTGTCGCTAAAACATCTGTGGATCAGTATGCGAAACAGGCTACCGAAACACTGGAAGATGCGAGCTATGCGGAGGCGGTCATTCATCGGTTAAATCGTTTCAGGCTTCATGATCCCCATATTGGGCGCTATGTGATGCAAGCAGAAAACTGTTTTCGCGATCATGCTTTTAAAAAGGCGCGCTTTTATGCCGAAAAGGCATGGCATGAAGCTGAAAAACGTAAAAAATTGGAAGATCACGTCCGTTAAGAGGCCGTTCCGATCAAGCTTTGTCTAAGGAAGCTTTGTCTTCTAAAGAAGCTCAGTCTTAAGGATATTGACGTGTTTTGTGTGTTGATCAGTTTTTATGGGGCGGCTTGTATTTAAAAAAGGGATGATTTACAATGAAATTGAATGTTGGCCTTAATTTTGTCTAAAGGATGTGTTCAACATGATGGTGAGGCCAATATACGGGGATCACCGATCGGATGGGTTACAATTGCCTGAGCGGTTTGTACTGATTGATCTCAATATCATCCGTGATAATCTCAAAAATGTTAAACAATATATGTATGCTCAAGGGTCCAAGCCACACATTATGGCTGTACTGAAGGCCAATGCTTACGGCCACGGTCTCATCGCCGTGGCCCATGCCTTGCAATCAGAGGTGGAAGCTTTTGCTGTTCAAGACGCATCGGAAGCCATACGCTTAAGACAATCCGGTATCACGATACCGATCCTTGTTTTATCCCCTTATTTACCTTTACCAATTGCCCTTCAGTATCAGTTATGGCCGACGATCGCCGATCTTAAGACGCTCGCCCAATGGATCGCTTTAGGTGAACAGTTACAACAAACTTTAGAAGCCCATATCGCTGTCAATGTTTCACTGATGCGTTATGGTTTTGATGTCTCTGACATCCCCTTTGTCCTTGAACAGTTAAAAACATCGCGTTTTTTAAAAGTTGCCGGCTTATATGGGCATCTATCTCCGGGGTGGTTGACGTCGGAGAAAACCTATTGGCGATCGGTATTGGCGCGTTTTTTAAAGATTCGAGAAATGTTTGATGCTGCCCATGTTGACGTCGGGCGCATGCATTTGGCCAATAGTGAAGCGGCGCTCGCTGTTCCAGAGATGCGCCTTGATATGGTGCGCATCGGCAATGCTCTCTTTGGCATGACGCGTTCTATGAACGGCGTAACGCTTCGTCCAGCGCATCAAATCTACGCCCGCCTTGTCGCCAAACATCGAGTATCAAAAGGGGAACGCATCGGATATGAAGGACGTTATCGTGCCAAGCGTCCAATGACGGTCGGTGTTGTAGCTTTTGGTACATATGACGGGTTTGGATGGTATCGCTATCCTCAGGCGCTTAACTGGCGTGAATGGTTTTTGCATATAGGACGTTTGTTTTATCGACGCTTGGTTCCACGACCGACCGTCTTTCTCGATCAACAAGCACTTCCAGTTATTGGGAAAGCGGGGATGCATGCGCTTTTTATTGACCTTACGATGCATCCGACGATCGACATTGGGACGTACGTCAGGGTTGAACCGCCATCGTTATTGCTCGTTAAAGAAGATACGATACGTCTTTATGATCTTGAACAAGCACAACGGATTCTAGACGATAAGGGCGACGGATGGTCATATTTAAACAGGCATGACTCAGATGTGGTGGTCGCGGCCTTTTAATTGTAAAGGCTTTGACGATTTTTTCATGGTGGTGACATCTTAAGTTGGTTTGGATCTATGCGCTGTGCTCTAGGGAGGCATGTTTGAATCATGGCTTTGAGAACGATCATCGATACTGAACGATTTGATGCCTTTGTACGTGAACATCCCAACGGGCACATCTTGCAGACGACGGCTTGGGGTCAGTTTAAGGCAGAGGGCGCATGGCACATGCATGCCTTGGTATGGGAAGAAAATGGTGTATGGCAAGCTGCTGCCATGATCTTGGAACGCAAACTTCCTTTTAGTGGGAAAACTATGTTTTATGTTCCGCGGGGGTATGTTTTGGATTATGAGGATGATGACCTATTAGAAAAATTCACCAGAGAAATTCGCCGTTTTGCACGCACACGTGGCGCGATATTGATTAAAATTGATCCTGCCATTCCATACGCACTTTATGATGCCGAGGGCCAGCCCCTTCCAGATTTCATGCGACAAGATGCTTTCATCACCAAAATGCGTACGTATGGCTATCGTCATTTGGGCTTTGCTCTAGATTTTGATGGGATTCAACCACGATTTGTCTTCCGATTGCCGATTGCGGCAGAGGAAGAAGATATTTTTAAGCAGTTTCATCAAAAGACGCGATATAACATACGTTTAGCACAACGGAAGGGCATCGAGGTGCGGCGGGCTACGCGCGAAGATCTGGTGTCTTTTACCAAACTTATGAACATAACGGGTAGACGGGATGGGTTTATCACGCGACCGTTGAGCTATTTCCAGAAGATGTACGATCAACTCGAACCGCGCGGTATGCTGTCACTTTTTATGGCCAAACATCCTGAGGGGGGAGATATTGCTGGAGCCATATTGCTTCACTTCGGCGATAAAGCTTGGTATCTCTATGGCGCGAGCGATAATGCCTATCGGGAATCGATGCCCAACTATCTGCTACAATGGGAAATGATTCGTTATGCGCGTCGTCTTGGGGCGCGTATCTATGATTTCCGGGGTATCTCTGGCAACCTTGATCCAGAGCATCCGTTGTATGGGCTATATCGCTTTAAAAAAGGTTTTCGAGGCATTTTAACAGAATTTGTCGGCGAATTCGATGATGTCTTATCGCCCGTTTGGTATGCGCTGTGGACGCAAGGCTTGCCACGTTTTAGAGCGGTGCGGCAGAAGATGTTTAAACTGTTTTCCAAGTATCGCTCGCGTGATCAGCAAGCTTTATCAAGAAAGAACGCAACATCTGAAGGATCATCCATTGAAAAAAGGAACGAATGAAAAAAGGCCGTCCTGTGGTGACGGCCTTTGCTATTGGGTGATGGGCGAGGAAAATGTTTTCAGTAAAGCATATGCAGCAGCTCATGATCGGTGCCTGGTTCGACAGTCGATCGAGGTGTGTGATTCATTGGCATGAAAAAATCGTGTTGGACTGGATATGCTAACAGATGGGGTGATGCTTCATGAACAGTCGCTCCATCTTTTTCCTTATTGGAGCTTTTGTGTCGGCGATGATGTTTAATCGCGCTTTTGCCCAGAGGGTTTTGAATGCGCTTTTGGGGAACCGCTTGGTCGTCTCAATGGTGATGCCCATCGTTTTGCGTCAAAAAAACGTGCGGGATGCGCTGATGCGCGTAGAGACGTCAGGGAGCAGTGGTTAACGACTTGGTTTGGAGGTGAGAGACGATGCCAGCAAACGTTTTTTGTACGGTATCCAATTGTGTGTTTTGGAAAAGCGGGGATCTTTGTGATGCTGAGCAAATTACGATTGATTTAGATGGGGAAACAATCTCCAATGATGTGGAGTTTGCTGCTATAGGTGCGATCAAACGCGGGACAGCACCAAGCAAATCTCAAACACGCTGCTTTACGTTTAAAGCGAAATGAGTCAGGCGATGGGTCATGGTCATGAGAGGAGGGGTGTCATGTGAGTGAAAAACGCGATGCGTATGGTCGAGACTGGTATGCGACGCATCCCGACGATATGTTTGCCGCCGATGATACGGAATTTGCTGCGGAGGCAACGCCTTTAACCGGTTCGCCGCCGGCACCGGTTACGGAGCGGAAGCCAGATAACGATCGGCTGGGCGAAGGGGACCGAGGCGTGGAAAGAGAGCGTCGGGAAGTCGAACCGGGAGGTCGGGGCTTAGGTATAACGGCGCTGGTAGTAGCCATCTTGGGATTATTTATTTTGCCGCTGTGGATGGGCATTGCCGCTGTCATTTTAGGCTATATGGCGGTTGCTGCTGGTAGCCGTACGCTTGGATGGTGGTCCATCGGTATTGGGGTTGTGGCTATTTTGATCGCGCTCATCCCTTTCCCGATCTTTCCAACAGCGTTTTCAAGTTTAGGCTAATGTTTTTTATGGATCGTCAGTTTCCTCCCAGCGATTGGGAGGATTTTTTTATGCATGTGTGGTATGATGAGGCATATCGGTATGAAGGTGAATTCATATGATTTATCTCGATCACAGCGCTTCGACGCCTGTAGATCCTTTCGTGCTTGAAGGATATGTCCAAGCGATGCGCGATCATTTTGCCAATCCACATGCGCCGCATGCCTTGGGGGAAGGGGCTAAGTATTTGTATGAGGCTGCTAGCCGGCGCATTGCGACGTATCTCGGTACGGATGAAGGGCATGTCATCTTTACCTCAGGCGGGACAGAGAGTAACAATTTGGCGCTTTTAGGTTTGGCTGAAGCAAGGGCACGCTACGGTAAACGCATTGTACTGTCAGCCATTGAACACCCATCGGTTTTAGAAGTGGGGCGACGTCTAAAAACACGCGGTTTTGACGTTGTTTTGGCGCCTGTTGATCGCTCGGGACGGGTCGATCTTCAAGCTTTGGAAAAGCTCTCAACACCAGAGACGATTTTAGTCAGTGTGATGGCGGTCAACAATGAGCTCGGTAGTCAACAGCCGATTGTCGATATCGTCCGTCTCGTTCGTCAGAAGACGTCTGCCTTGATCCATGTGGATGCTGTGCAGGCGTATGCCATAAGCCCCATGCATATGGGTCAATGGGACATCGACGCCCTTACGCTTTCTGGTCACAAGATACATGCACCCAAAGGGATCGGTATCTTAGCGCTTAGACCAGGCATAACCCTTGTGCCACAAATAGTCGGCGGGGGGCAACAGTTTGGCTTGCGATCGGGTACCGTGAATGTTCCATTGGTGGCGGCTATGTCTCGAGCGATGCGTTTAGCCGATGAGGCTCGAGAAACATTTGTGACAAAAGCACGCCGTTGGTGGTTACGTTTATATGAGGGTGTGATGGCTTTGGGGGGTGAAGTGCTTTCGCCGCGCGATGGCGCACCGCATATTTTGTGTGTGACATTTCCACAAAAACGCGGTGAGGTGCTCGTGCGCGCCTTATCTGCGCGAGGGGTTTACGTGTCAACACGTTCGGCTTGTTCGGCGAAGAACAGAGAACCTTCTCATGTATTACGTGCATTGGGTCTATCGACTGAATATACAGCCGGTACACTTCGTCTGAGCATGGCTCGAACGACAACAGATGCGGACATCGAAGGGGCATTACATGTGCTTGCGGATGTATTACAAAAAACATGAGTGTTGATCCGTGGATCATCTTTCACCCGCATATTTTTGGAAATGAAAGGAAATGAACGATGGAAAACGATCGCTTACGTCATGACCATTCGATCATACCTGTAGAAAACATCTATGATCGCGACCATAAATCTCCTAAGGATGATGCGCATGGACATGTTGTAGATAGCAAAAAAACCGTTCCTCTTGAAACGGTCATTGTCCGGTTTGGGGAATTGAGTTTAAAAGGGAAAAACCATGCGCAATTTGAACAGCAGATGGTCAACAATATTCGTGCGCGTTTAAAAAGCTTTTCGAATCTAACATTTCATCGCGGACATAATCGTCTATATATCCAATTAAACGGGACACTTTTTGAAGATGTGCGCGAAGCGCTAAGGAAAATCTTTGGTCTCAAATCTTTTTCACCAGCCTGGCGGCTTCAAGGGTCGTGGGATGCGGTGGTTGAGGCATCCATACGGTATGTAGATCGTCTATTGCAGTCTTCTGCATTCCAGACGGGCGCTTCGGTGATCACCTTTAAGGTTAGTGCAAGACGTGCGCTAAAGTCGTATCCATATACATCGCAGGAGATCCCTCAGATGCTCGGTCGCGAGCTTTTAAAGCGGTTTCCTGAGTTAAAGGTAGATGTGCATCAGCCGCGTTTTGAACTTATGGTTGAAGTACGGCGAGAAGGCATATTTATATATCATGAAACGTTTGCAGGTGCGGGCGGATTTCCTCTGGGGACGTCTGGCAAGATTTTGTTACTTTTGTCGGGGGGAATCGATTCACCGGTCGCCGGTTGGTATATGTTGCGCAAAGGGATGCCCTTAGAAGCGGTTTATTTTCATGCGCCACCTTATACCAGCGAACAGGCCAAACAAAAGGTCATCGATCTCGCGCACGTGTTGGCCACTTGGGGTGAACGGGTCAAGCTGTACATCGTGCCGTTTACAGAAATCCAAGAAGCCATTCGTGATACGACAAAAGATGCTTATTTGACGACGATCATGCGACGTTATATGCTGCGGATAGCGACGCGGATTGCCCAGCAGGAAAAAATTTTAGCCCTGGCGACTGGAGAAAGCCTTGGGCAAGTCGCTTCTCAGACCATAGAAAGTATGTTTGTCATCGCTCAGGCTACGTCACTTCCGATTTTAAGACCCCTGATTGGCTTTGATAAAACGGAAATTATTGAACATGCACGTACCATTGGGACGTATGATATATCGATTCGACCGTATGATGACTGTTGTGTTTTATTTACCCCAGGTGCCCCTGTCACACGACCACGGCTTGCCGATATTGATGGAGCTGAAAAGCGTTCGGGCATGGATGAATTAGGCATGATCGAACGAGCGCTTTC
Organism: Candidatus Carbonibacillus sp.; assembly: GCA_034007185.1. Taxonomy (GTDB): domain Bacteria; phylum Bacillota; class Bacilli; order Thermicanales; family DSM-22653; genus Carbonibacillus. The sequence continues at coordinate 8,710 of JAVERJ010000062.1, forward strand.
CGGGATGGAAGTGATCCTCTTGGAGAGAGAAAAACCGGCTCCACGTCTCCATGGTGAACCGGTCGATGAAAATCTGCTGAATCAGCTTTATTTATAACATGTATGTTACATGTATGACGATGATAATAGATTGTGATCACATTTGAGGAGGTATCAAAATTTATTTAACAATAAGGACAGCGCATTTGGCCAGTTGTAAGACGCGATGGCTGACGCTTCCGATGAACAGTTCTTGTAAGGCATTTAGACCGCGGCGCCCCATAATAATTAAGTCGATTTGATGGGCTTCGGCGAAGTCGGCAATGGCCCGTGCTGGATCGCCTTGCAAGACCTCATACGTGGGGGTAAGCCCTGATGCTTCCGCCACGGCTTGGGCTTCGCTTAAGATTTTTTCGCCTTCTTTAAGCATCAGTTCACGATATTCGGCGCGGGAGACCATGCCCGTCATTTGTGAAAAGACACCTTCTTCAAAATGATCAAAACGAACGACATGTACGATTTTTAGTTGCGCATTCGGTGTAAGCTTAGCCAACGCGATGGCGGCGTTCAGCGCGCGTTTTGCATGTTCCGAACCATCGTATGCTAATAAAATGGATGTATACATGACTTTTCCCCTCCTTTCTTACATTGTACATGTTTTTTGAAGGGAAGGCTATGTGTTTTTATGCATTGTTTGGAAAATGTCATGATATGTTTTACCGCGCATGACGTACGTCTCGACGATACGTCGATGCTCTA
>JAVERJ010000063.1:0-9361 GCA_034007185.1 Candidatus Carbonibacillus sp.
TTTGATTTTCCCGTCACTGTGATCGTAAATGGGCTTAGCAATCTCTTTCCCAGCCTTTAACTGCCATACATGTTCGATGAGCAGACCGAGGTTATTCGCCTTCCACGGATGAAGTGCCGTGACGCCTACCCGTGTACGTTCAGCACGATCGAGTGAATGATAATCGTCTATGCTAATTACCGTTACTTTCTCCGGTCCAATCAATTCTCTTAATTCACTGACAAACGTCGACTTTCCCGCACCGCTATCACCTGCGATGCCGACGATCGTTACTTTGTTACTTTTCCGGTTTGGCATCGTCCGTCACCTCCAAACGATATTTCTTAATGACATTAAAATCATGACATTAAAATCGATTGTTGCTACCAAACAAACGAATTTTTTGTCGAATCACTTCTTTAATCGCCTCACGCGCAGGACCTAAATACTTTCGAGAATCGTATAGTTTAGGATTATCGGCGATGACTGCTTTAACTTTTTCGTGAAAAGCCATTTGAATCTCCGTATTCACATTAATTTTTGCGACCCCTAAGGCGATGGCACGCTTGATATCCTCTTCAGGAACACCAGAACCGCCGTGAAGCACAACCGGTGTCCCTGTCCGCTTGAAAATCTCTTCCAGCCGGTCAAAAGCAATGTGTGGTTTTTCTTTATATTGACCGTGTGCTGTTCCTAGCGCTGGTGCGATGGCATCAATGCCTGTCTCTTTAGCAAAACGTTCTGATTCATCGACCTTCGCCAGCATGGCATGCGCTTCATCCACACTGATCTCATCCTCTGTCCCACCAATGACCCCGATCTCGCCTTCAACCGATATTCCCAACGCATGGGCCACATCTACAATTTTTTTCGTCACCGCTATATTCTCATCGAGTGGATGCTCCGAACCATCATACATAACAGAGTCAAACCCTGCATGAATTGCTTTGACAGCAAACTCAAAATGCGGTCCGTGATCAAGATGCAAAATGATCGGAACGGTTGCTTTTAACTTGGCGGCATTGGCCAGCGCCGTCAGATAATCCATTCCGAAATACTTGGCTGAACTAGCACTCACCCCTAAAATCACCGGGGAGCCTTCTTCTTCAGCGACCTCGACAATCGATTGCAAATACTCAAGCCCATTTAAGTTAAACTGACCAACTGCGTAACCTTTTGCATTTGCGTCTTGCAATACCTCACGATACGATGCTTTTGGTGGTACATACATTTGGTTTCCCTCCCATTGTGTATATCTTGTTTGTCATCCCGTCCTTGAACCGTCAGACGATGTTCGAACTGCACAGTTGAGCATGATAAAATCGAGTGAAACGTTGTTTCAAAATAGTTGATGAAACATCGTCTCATGTGGTAAAATTAAATTTTATGCTCAAGGGTTTGGAATTGTTTAGATCATAACAAAGGGTTCTATGTGCGTCAAATTGTTTTTTTTAGATCATACGATAACCAAATACTTATTTATTATATTTATTCCTGATCTTATATAATACAAAACCATTTATCCTATACTGTATTATAACAGATGGACAAAGAAAAAGTGCATGGTCCCATGGACGAATGCATCATTTTTTTTACAATGATCTGACACCGAACATAAATGCGTGTTCAATCATCGCATACACATACTCAAAAAAGACGCCACTCAAGATCGAAACGAGCACACTGACCGTAAAGACGATGGCCGTTCCTACAGATAAACGGAGCGGCTGAGGCGTGTGAGACGAGCGCATAAACATATATTTGAGAATGTTAAAATAATACGCATACGATATGATCGTTGCCACAACCAGTACCGCTCCTAACATCCAATGACCATTGATGACAGCCCCCATGAAGATTTGCCATTTTCCCAAAAAACCTGCTGTAAGCGGGATGCCCGCAAGGGATAGCACAATCACAACCACGCCCAGAGCAAGAAGGGGCGAGCGTTCATAAAGTCCAGAAAATGCTTCCAGATCATATGTCCCTCGTTCTTTCGCAAGCATTTCGATGACAGCAAAGATACCGAGTATCATCCACATATAGCTAAACAAATAAAAGAGCACTTGGTTATAGGTGAAAAACTCAAACGAAAACTGCGTTGCCACCGCAAATGGAAGCAACATATAACCTGCATGAGCAATCGATGAATAAGCGATCAGACGTTTTGAATCACGTTGGAATAATGCTGCGCCATTGCCTATAAACATCGATAAAATCGCAAAGATAGTAAAGATCATCCAGATGCTCGTATCGAGGCGGTGATCATAAGACGGCATTTGAAAAGATGCGACGCGCCAAATGAAAAACAGATGGACAAGCAGAGCAAAACCTGCTGCCTTGGATACAAATGCTAAAAACGTTGTAACAGCTGTCGGCGCTCCTTGATAAACGTCTGGTACCCAACTATAAAAAGGGAAGCTAGCCAGTTTAAAAGATAGTCCCCCTAGCACCAAAACCGTACCGATAAGCATCAGCCACTGAGCATAAGCCAACTCTGGGAGCATCATGATTTGCATCATCTTCCATAGATTGGTTGTGCCGGTGATGCCGACGAGGAGCGCAGCACCAAAAGCTAAAAAAGCCGTGGCAACCGCACCGGATATCAGATATTTAAAAGCACCTTCAAGAGATGTTAGACGTGTTCGATGAAAGCCAACAAGAGCATACGAAGCGATTGAAAGTGTTTCGAGCGCAACAAACAACAAAACAAAATCGGTTGCTGAAACGAGTACCATCGCTCCTAAAAAAGAAAGTAAAAAAAGTGCTAACGCTTCACCTTGTCCTTTACGCCATTCGACATGATGATCATCAAGCGCAAGCAGCAAAACAAAAAACAAGGCCGTGCTTAAAAAAAGTTTCATCAGAAGCGCAAAGCCATCGGTGATAAAAACGCCTGCCAATGAACTGACATCCTGCTCAGTTTTCATAAACATGGCGATCATCGAGAGCATACTCATAGAAAGTCCGATCAGCCCTACACCATAGATCCACCGTCGGTCGATACGGATCGGTAAAACCAGATCGATGACCACGACGATAACAGCAGTAAGAAGAATGATCGACTCTGGCCAAATAAGCTCCCATGGCAAACTCAACAAAACGTCAGTCATCGACGGATCCCTCCAACCCTTTTTCTGTCAACAATCTATTAAAGACGCATGTCTATCCCTTCATCGCACATGGATTAAAGAAAGAGTATCCATACAAGAAGAAAAACAATAAAGATTGCTGCAAGATACGTATAGCGCTGAATATGCCCATTATTGAGACGTGAAGCGACCCAACCTATCCCTTTGGCCGTATAAGCGCTGGCATAAACGAGTCCCTCCACAATGTAACGATCCAACCACAGTGAAAGACGACCCAAAAACATGGCCACCGCGATGACTGCTTTTTCATAGAAAGCATCGATGAAAAAGCGTTCTTTTAAAATCTTATAGACCACGCGCCGCCGATCTGTCATCAGACAATACAACGATCCTCGCACAAAAATCACATAAGACCAGATCAGCGCAAAAAGGCTTAACAAAACAGCGACCGGCGCAACCCACATCGTCCCCGAATGAACAGCCCGCATCCCCAAAAACGTCGAGTAAAGCTGTGACATATCAAGTTCTAACACAGAGGTCAAAAGTGTGATGAACACGAGACCATATAAGGTCCATTGCATCGATCTTGGCACAAAGCCTTGTTGTTCACCACGTGTTTGGCCTAAAAACGTAAGACCAAACAATCGCCCCATATAAAAGGCCGTCAAAAAGACTGTGATGAGCAAAATCCATCCGGCAAAAGAGCCACTCGCAAAGGCTTGCCCTAAGATGCGTTCTTTAGAAAAATAACCAGAAAGCGGAGGAAGCCCTACCAAAGCAAGCGTACCGATCAAAAAAACCGTTCCTAAAACTGGACGCTGCCGATACAACCCACCCATCCGCTCTAGGTTGTATGTTCCTGTGAGCGCAAAGACGGCACCCGCTGATAAAAAAAGCAGTGCTTTAAAAAAAGCGTGAGTTGTTAAATGATACATTGCCGCCTCAACGCTACCCAGCCCCAGCGCTGTCATCATATAACCGAGTTGACTCACTGTCGAATAAGCCAGAACTTTTTTCATATCGGTTTGGACAACGGCTAGGATGGCTGCCATGAGGGCGGTGATACTACCGATCCAAGTCACAAACAATAGCGCAAACGGAGACGCTTCAAAAACCGGAAACATGAGCGCGACCAAATACACACCAGCCGCAACCATGGTCGCAGCATGGATCAGCGCCGACACCGGTGTCGGGCCTTCCATGGCATCCGGTAACCAGACGTGAAGCGGGAACTGACCGGACTTACCCATCGCCCCCAAAAAAAGCAATAACGATAATACCGTGGCCACATCTGAACCCACCGTTCCATTTAAAAACGCAGAACGAATCGTTTCAATATCTAAGTGACCAAACACATGGTACGCATAAATGATCCCAATAAATAAACCGATATCTCCAAAACGCGTCACCAAAAAAGCTTTTAACGCTGCTTGACGTGCTGCTGGCCTTTCCGTATCAAAACCGATCAAAAGAAACGATGCTGCCCCGACAAGCTCCCAAAATATATAAAACATGATGAGATTCGGCGATAACACAAGTGCCAGCATCGCGCCTGTAAACAAAGCCAAATACTGATAATATCGCACGATGCGTGCATCTTTGTGCATATAGCCGATCGAATATATGTGAACCAAAAGGCTAATGGTTGTGACGATCACACTCATCCATGTTCCCAGCATTGAAGCCCAAAATGATAAGGAAAAGACGCGATCGCCTAGTACAAGCCAAGGCAGCTCAGGTGTCACCACTGCCCCATGGAAACGGACATACCATAGCAAATATAAAGAAGCAATCCAGGCGACCCCCATCAAAAGTGTGGCCACGATCGCCGCGACACGTTCTAACAGACGCCCAAAAAGTGTCAAGAGCAAGAGCGTTACAAGCGGCGCCCCAATTAAAATCCATATCAACTGAACGGCCAAGCGTGGCCCTCCTTTCTTTGATCATCTCATCGATCCGCTTAATGTTTCATCGTTCGAAAACCATCGACATTAGAATCAGGCTTTAATCGATAAAGCGCGATGACGATGGCCAGACCGACTGCAATCTCCGCTGCAGCCACAGCGAGAATGACAAGAGCAAAGATCTGTGCACCGACACCGGGCATGCCCGGGAAATCATGTTCTAAAAACCCAAGGTTCGATGCTCCAAAGTGATACAGTGCTGTAAACACGATCAACGAACTTAGCAACATCACTTCTACTGCAAGCAAAAGAACAACTGCATTTTTTCGGGTGAGCGCCACATACAGACCCATCGAAAACAACAAGGCAGCGAGCATAAGGTACGGTGAAACATCCCCGGACACACGCATCCCATCCTTTCCCCACGCAGGTGATATGACTGCAATGACCATCTTTTTCACCATAACGTTCATCGTTTAAAGAAAATAACATTCATTGTTTAAAGAAGATAACATTCATCGTTTAAAGAACGCTACTCTTTTGCTAAAAAAACGGCAGCTATGAGCGCACCTAAAAGAAGGACACCCATCAGTTCAAATGAAAGAACATACATCGGTGAGAACAACACTTCACCCAGTGCTTTCCCGCTGAGCGGCGGCTGCGGTGAACCTGACATGAAAAGTGGCGTTCGGGCAATCGCAAGATACATCACCGCAAAAAAACCAATGGGCGGTATGAGCGCTGCAATTTTTTTTAGATTCAATGATTTTTCGGTTGGATCGACCGTATCATGTCGTGTGAGCATAATCGAAAAGACTGCTAAAATCGTCACAGCGCCGACATAAACGATGATTTGCACCACGCCTAAAAAAGGCGCACCGAGGACAAAAAAGATAGCTGCCAACCCGATAAACGTGAGTGTCGCTGAAAAAATCATATGAAGCACACGACTGAAGGCCATCAACATCACAAGCCCTAACAGTGTAACAAAAGCCAAGGAAAAAAAGACGATTATGCTTTCCATGGCAGATTCACCTCACGCACGCGCGTGTCATTCTCATCCAACCACTTCATATCTTTGTGCAATTCATCCCGACGATAGCTCGCCAATTCAAACTGCCCGGTCATGACAATTGCCTCTGTCGGACAGACTTCTGTGCAAAAATCACAAAGAATGCACAGCTCAAAATTAATATCAAAATACTCCAATACTTTTCCTTTTTTATCGGGATCAGGATGCGGTTTCCCTTTTAAATCAATGCATTGTGTCGGACAAACGTTCATGCATTGATTGCAAACAATACATTTATCTGGATATAGTTTTTGAATGCCGCGAAAACGATTTGGAAATTCATAAGGTTCATGCGGATAAAAAGAGGTCACTTTTGGCTTTAACATTTGTTTAAAGGTCACACCCAAGCCTTTCATCAAACCCGTACCATACATCGTTTTCGCCTCCTATACACTATGTGTTGTTGAGTTCGCAAAGCTTAACCAGCAAAACCCCAATATTTGATCAAAGACGTCAAAACGATATTTAAAATGGCCAGCGGCATAAGAACTTTCCAAGAGAACGTCATCAACTGATCGATGCGAACGCGCGGGAACGTTGCTTGAAACCAAAACGGTAGATAAGTGAAAAACAAAGCTTTCATCGCCAGCCAGACGACACCAGGAATAAAACTGAGGGCCGGATGTGGCGGTAACCATCCCCCAAAATACAAGAGGGCGATGAGTGTACCCATGGCGAATAAATAGACATATTCAGCGAGCATAAAAAAGGCAAAACGAAAACCGCTGTATTCCACAAAATAACCAGCAATCAATTCTGACTCAGCTTCCGTCAGATCAAAGGGCGTTCGGTTGAGTTCAGCAAGGGCTGCAATGTAAAAGACAACAAACCCTAAAATTTGCGGGATAATGTGCCAGCTTGTTGCTTGCGACGTAACAATATCGTAAAGATTCATGCTCCCTGCCAGCATGACAACCCCTAACGCGGCAAGAACTAAGGGAATCTCATAACTGATCATCATCGCCGCCGCGCGCATCGCGCCGATCAGTGACCATTTATTATTCGAGGACCACCCACCCATGATCACCCCGATCGAAGATAAACCAGCAACCCCAATATAAAAGAGCAGTCCCACATCAAGGTGCGTAAAGACAATGTTTTCTGAAAGAGGAAGTACCGCAAAAACGATAAACGCTGGTGCAAAGGCAACGACAGGCGCTATTAAAAATAACGATTTATCGACGTTATTCGGGATAAAACTTTCCTTCACGAGCAGTTTTAAGACATCAGCGATCGTTTGAAGAAGCCCGAACGGTCCCACGTGTTTGGGCCCGATGCGGTTTTGCATCCAACCGAGTAACTTTCTTTGGATATAGATCGCATAGGTGACCAAACCGAGTAAAATATTGAGCAGAATAAAGGCAACAAGTGCCATGCCGATGACATGTGTCAGGGTCATCGGCCCCATCAGCCATTCGCGCATTCAAGCATCGACCTCCCCCAAGACAATATCGATGGAACCGATGATGGCCACCATATTGGCAATATTTTCACCCAGCAACAGTTTGGGTAAGATCTGTAAATTTACAAATGAGGGGCGCCGAAAGTGAATGCGATACGGCTGCGGTTTTCCGTCGCTCAAAATATATACACCAAGCTCACCCCGTGGTGATTCAACGCTCGTGTACACTTCCCCTGCAGGCGGGCGTATCAGCTTGGGTAATTTGGCGATAATCGCCCCATCACCCGGAAAGCTCTCCAAAGCTTGCTCCACGATCCGACGCGACTGCTCCATTTCAGCCATGCGAAGTTCATATTTGGCCCACAAGTCCCCGTCTGTGCGCACGGGTATGTCAAAATGAAAGCGGTCGTAGATCGAATACGGTTTGGCTTTGCGCACATCATAACGCACGCCGGTTGCCCGAAGGTTGACCCCCGTGAGCCCATAAGCGATGGCCGTCTCTTGATCATAAGCGGCGACACCTTTCAGACGCGCCTGGACAATCTCGTTACCGCTTACAAGATCATGAAAATCTTTCAGAGCTTGTTCAAATTCACGAATAAATGTCTTCGCACGCTCTATCCATCCAACATCTGGAATGTCCCATTTAACCCCGCCAATACGCATATAACTATACGTCAGTCGGGCACCAGAAAGCTCTGCGAAAAGTTGTAGTATTTTTTCACGTTCCCGAAACGCATACAAAAAGGGCGTGATCGCTCCAAGATCGAGTAAATAAGTGCCAAACCAGACGAGATGTGAGGCGATCCGATTCAGCTCCATGGCAATAATCCGTAAATATTCTGCCCTCTCTGGTATTTCAAGCTGCATAAGCGTCTCGACAGCATGGACCAAGGCATAATTGCCAATCATCGCCGATAAATAATCCATGCGATCCGTGTAGGGAATGATTTGGGTATACGTTAAGTCTTCGGCCAATTTTTCTGTCCCGCGGTGTAAATACCCGATCACAGGTTTGACGCCGACGATGGTCTCCCCATCGATGGTCACAATCACCCGGAACACACCATGCGTGCTCGGGTGTTGTGGACCAACATTTAATACCATCTCTTCTGTCCGCAGCACGCTAGGGATGCTCCTTTCTCTGTTCATAATTTAATTTTTTCTTTTAACCATACACAGTTAGCGTCCACACACATAGCGCCGATGTGTTTGATTTCGATGGTGTCAGCTGTATCAGCTGTATCTATATCCCTTCATCATACTGCTCATAATCTTTTAATAACGGATGGCCGACCCAGTCATCCGGTAACAGTATACGTGACAGATTGGGATGATCTTCAAAATAGACGCCGAGCAAATCATAGACTTCTCGTTCTTGCCAATCGGCTGTTGGATAAAGCGCTGTCAATGAAGGCACGGAGCCCCCCGAACGCGATGTTTCTGTCTTGACGACGACGATCTTCCCATAGAGATGAGACTGAAGAACGTAGACCAGCTCGATGTGCGTTTTCATATCGATACCGTGTATATCATTGAGAAAATCTAAACGCAGATCGGGATGCTTTTTTAAAAACGCGATCACTTTAAGAAGCGAGGATGGATGGACCCGTAAAAGCGGCGCGCCGTATATATGTGGTGCATCGTCCAAAGCCATGAGTTCGTCTTGAGTAAAAACTTCTTGAAGCAACGTCGCAAAAGACGTTTTAAAGGATTCATCGGAATAGATCGACGGCACGTTTAAGATCGTCATCCCCTCTCACCTTCTTCCCTACTTTCGCTTCATAGCGAATTTTTGCTTGCAGTTTATTGATCCCATAAATGAGGGCAACCGGTGACGGCGGACAACCTGGGATATAGACATCGACCGGGACGATCTGGTCAACACCTTTTACCACACTGTAGGCGCGAA
>JAVERJ010000064.1:0-9343 GCA_034007185.1 Candidatus Carbonibacillus sp.
TTATTTACCCATAGCCTATATGGCACTCCCTTCCGAGCGTGACGTTCTTTTAAGCGCGGCCATTCACCCTGCCCCCGAACCAAAAGAAATCCCATGGCTATTGGAACTGTCCGAAGCATGGATGCGCTCCGACCAACACAAAGAAAGAAACATACAAAACGCGCTCCCCAGACATACCGTCGAACGGGTTCTCCTTCAACTCGAACTCGAACAATGGCTTTGGAACACCTTTATGCATCATTTATCTTTTCCAAATCGAGCATTATTGTCTTTCTCTCAGCGCTTGCAACAGTGGTGGAAAAGGCATCAACCCGTCCTCCTCATCCTTGTTGTATCACGCGCACATCTCACCGAAGACGCCATGTTCAACATTTTTCAAGCCTATACCGACCCGCACGCCTTGTACATACGATTTCCATATCTGCCTTTGGAAACAATCACACGTAACGGAAAAACGCCGCGATCGTGCGACACAACGTCCCCAAACGGCACATCCTCCGCTAAAAACGAGCATATTGGGAAATCCAAACAGAGGACCTTTCAAACGATCGCCTTACTTTTCATACCATTTCCCAGTATGGAACAAGGCGAAGAAGATGTGCACGATTATGTACACGGATTGCGTGACGCCTGGGTACAAGAAGGTTACGAATCCGTGCGGCTCATATATGCTCCACCAATTGAAGACATGGAGCGCCTACCTTTCGTAATCAAAGATCTTTTTTACAGTTTGCCGCTCGCCGAACATAGCAAACAACCGGTGATCAATTGGGAAAAACATCCTATCGGATGGCTGATATCGCATCTCCATACAACGGAATATGCGTATCTGCGTTCAGTTTATCAACCCATCATTGACATGTTGAACGATCAAGAAATGCGTCAAACGTTGGTCACGTTTATTCACCATCAAGGTCATATCAGCCAAACAGCAGAAGCGCTCTACCTTCATCGCAATACGCTTCTGTACCGATTAGAACGCATTCGTAAATTGAGCGGTCTTGATCCCCGACGTCTTGATGATCTTTTTTTGTTGTATGTCATCTTGAATGTATTTGTTGAGCAAGCGTAGGCTGACAATCACGGGAACCCATTGTAAAGATGAACAAAAATACGCGTCTTTTTTCATCGTCTTGTCCATTGCCAGTCTCATCGCTTAAGGCTACACTTGATGTAACACGGTCTTTCTCTAGAGAAAGGATGATGGATGTGGCAAGTGTTGTGCTCAAAAATGTCACCAAAAAATACCCCAATGGCTTCGTCGCTGTCCACAACGTCAACCTCGACATTAAAGACAGAGAATTTGTCGTACTCGTTGGACCCTCTGGCTGTGGTAAATCGACGACACTGAGAATGATCGCAGGACTGGAGGAAATTAGCGAGGGCGAACTTTACATCGGCGAACGTCTGGTCAACGATGTGCCGCCGAAGGATCGCGATATCGCCATGGTCTTTCAAAATTATGCACTTTATCCGCACATGAGCGTATATGACAACATGGCCTTCGGTCTTAAACTTCGCAAGTTCCCCAAAGAAGAAATCAAAAAGCGTGTCCATGAAGCCGCACGCATTCTAGATATTGAACATCTCCTCGACCGCAAGCCAAAAGCACTCTCTGGTGGTCAAAGACAGCGTGTCGCGCTGGGTCGAGCCATCGTCCGTGAACCACAAGTCTTCCTCATGGATGAACCGCTTTCAAACCTCGATGCCAAACTGCGCGTGCAAATGCGCGCCGAAATCAGCAAACTCCACGAACGCTTAAACGCCACAACGATCTATGTCACACACGATCAAACAGAAGCGATGACGATGGGAGATCGCATTGTCGTTATGAAAGACGGTTATATTCAACAAAACAGCGCTCCCGATGATATTTATCATCACCCCAACAACATGTTTGTCGCTGGTTTTATTGGATCACCATCCATGAACTTTTTACGCGGCCATATTCAAGAAGATCATGAGGAACTTATTTTTACCAACGATTATGTTAAAATATCTGTTCCAGAACATAAAAAACAAGTTTTAAAGGCAAAAGGTTATGTCGGACGAGAAGTCGTCCTCGGTATACGGCCCCAAGATATCGCTCAAGAAGGACCAGACACTATGCGATTTACTGCAGAAGTAATGGTAGTCGAAAACATGGGCTCAGAAAAATTTCTGTACATGAGTTTTTCTGATAAGGACGAAATCATCGCTCGCGTTGATGCGTCGATGAATCCTTCCATCCATGAACGGGTGTCATTAACCATGGTTCCAGACAAAATTCATTTCTTTGATCCAGAAACCGAGGTGACCATTCGATAAAATATTGATTGGACGCCTCAAAAATCTAAATAAAAACCGGTATGCTCAGACAATGCATATCGGTTTTTTTGTTTGGGTAAAGCAAGAACAGCCCTTTACATCCCCTCCCTTATTTAGTATAATTCTAAAGTAGATATGATACTAAAATGAAAATAAGTATGATGAGTGATAGTCGTTCTCGTTCATAGACCTTAACAATCATGAATCACTTAACAATCATGAATCACTTCAATCATGAATCACTTCAATCATGAATCATGTTACGCCTAAAAACCAAAGCTAAAGAAAGGGATTGAGCACATGTCTCCAACCATGAGATCTTCACAAGCAAAAAAAGAAACGCTACATGACAAACGTGCACGAACTGAAACGCAGGCATCCACCGATACATCTCATACAGGGACAGGGCGCCACTTAAAACCTACAGATTCAGCAGACGGCCACCTCATCGATCAAGATGTTCAAGAGCAACGCACAGCGCATTCGGGTGGTCATATGGAACCATCGTCCTCAACCGACCCCTCTTATGAACAGAACCTCCGCAAAGACATTCAAGACACACTCCGCGCCCAAACGGATGAACGATCAAAACAACCGCCATCGCTGTTGAGCCGTCTGGTGACATATTGGGAGATGACCTTTGCTGTAACCAGCGGGATATTGATTGCCATCGCCTGGTTTTTGATGGTGCGCCAACAAGACATATTCTCTGTGCCACTCTTTATTGCTGCATATGTCATCGGAGGATACGCCAAGGCACGCGAAGGTTTGATGCTTCTTATACACGAGAAGAAACTTGGTGTGGACGTCCTCATGATTCTTGCTGCGCTTGCAGCCGCTTCTATCGGTTACTGGACAGAAGGGGCCATTTTAATTTTTATTTTTGCAATGAGTGGTGCCTTAGAATCATACACCATGGCCAAAAGTCGCAAAGACTTATCGGCACTTATGAGCATTCGACCTGATGAGGCGACGATCCTTAAAGATGGAGAAGAAAAGGTTGTTCCAACATCCGATCTTCAAATCGGAGATATTGTCCTCGTTCGCCCAGGTGACACCATCCCGATTGATGGTCGTATCATCGAAGGATCATCGAGCGTGAATCAGGCTACAATCACTGGGGAATCTGTCCCCGTTGACAAAACGGTCGGCGATACAGTCTTTGCAGGGACACAAAATGAACAGGGCGCGTTAAAAATCGAAGTCACCGAACGCTCTGGTGACACCCTTTTTGCCAAGATCGTCAAACTTGTCAGCGAAGCAGAAAATACTATGCCTAAAAGCCAGCAGTTTATCGAACGGTTTGAAAGTATCTACACCTATATCGTTTTAGCGACGACAGCCCTTCTCATGACCGTACCTATTTTCTTTTTCCATGTTCCAGCAAGTGCAGCCCTTTATCGGGCGATCGTCTTTATGGTCGTCGCTTCGCCTTGTGCCGTGGTCGCTTCGATCACGCCAGCGATTCTTGCGGCGATGTCCAATGGTGCCAGACGTGGGCTTTTGTTTAAAGGTGGAACGCATTTAGAAACACTTGCCAAAACGCGCGTCGTTGCCTTCGATAAAACTGGGACGATCACCTCCGGTAAACCGGTTGTAACGGATATCGTGCCCAGAGAAGGTTTAACGGTAGAAGACTTCTTAACGATGGCTGCTTCTGCTGAGCATCTCTCTGAACATCCGATCGCCCGAGCGATTGTTCAAAAAGCACGGGAGCTGAATCTCCCTTTAAGATCTTTGTCTAACTTAGAAGCCTCCCTTGGTCGCGGGATTACGGTGCAAGTCGATGGATCCACATGGCGCATCGGAAGCCGTACATTCATCGGCATAGCGGAAGGATCAACGTGGGAGTCGCTCGTTGATCGCTTTGAAAACGAAGGGAAAACAGTCATCTTTATGCGCATCGATGATGATATCCAAGGTGCCATCGCCCTCAAAGACACGATCCGCGAAGAGGCTCGTGCGACCATCCAAGCGCTTCATAGCATGGGCATTAAAGTAGCCATGTTAACCGGCGATCATGAACGACCCGCACAAGCCATCGCCAAAGAAGTCGGTGTCGACCTCGTCTATGCCAACCTCCTTCCACAAGACAAAGCGGATATGATAAAGTCCCTGCGTGAACAATACGAGTACGTGGCCATGGTCGGAGACGGTGTGAACGACGCTCCAGCCTTGGCCCTCGCTTCAGTCGGTGTCGCCATGGGCGCCCAAGGCAGCGATGTGGCCTTAGAGACAGCCGATGTTATCCTCATGAACGATCAACTCGATCGTCTTCCCTTTGCCATTCGCTTAGGTCGACGTTCTCAGCGTGTGATCAAGCAAAACTTAAGTTTTGCTCTTGGCGTCATCCTACTTTTAATAAGTGTTAATTTCGGTGTTTACCTTCCGCTGCCGTTAGGCGTTGTTGGACATGAAGGATCGACCATTCTTGTGATTTTAAATGGCTTAAGGCTCCTCCGTAACGGTTGAGCAGAGACAATACTTGCAAATATGCCTTAAATCAAGTAAGATGGGTGTTGTTGTCAATCCTTTTCTGTGTCACATCTTTTTACACGGCACAGCGCGGTTCGAAACCATCCCGCGTTACCAAAACTAGGGAGGATCGCAAATGCATATGAACGAAACGTTACATGACCGCCCGTCTTTAGACCGCACGGTGCGGCCGGGAGACGAGAAGCCAAATAATAAGACACGACCCCTTCGTGTCCCATGGGTTGGGTTGCCACCTTATGCATTAGAAGCGGCAACCCCACGGCTTCTCCTTCTGGTCGCTTTTTTTGTGGCTACCATCTTAACTTCAAACATCACGGCGATTAAAATTGCCGATTTGGGGTTTACGTATGCGACCGTGGCCATTTTGTTTTATCCCATAAGTTTTATCATCGCTGACACGATTGCCGAAGTGTGGGGTAAACACATTGCTCGTCGAGTGATTTGGATTGGTCTTTTTACAAACGCATTTGTGTCTGTCCTTTTAACAGTGGCCGTCTTGATGCCCCCGGCGCCTTTTTTTAACGAACAAGATGCGTATGCCCAAATTCTTGGCGGCGTTCCGCGCATTGTACTCGCTTCGATGAGCGCCTATACCGTCTCTCAACATCTCGACGTCAATATTTTTATCCATTTGCGTCAAAAAACAAGAGGACGGCATCTGTGGCTTCGCAACAACGCAGCCATTTTAGCCAGCCAACTCGTCGACACGACACTTTTTACCTTGATTGCCTTCTATGGTGTTTACCCACTGTATGCACTTGGTGAAATCATTATCACGGAATATAGCATCAAATCTGCCCTCGCCCTGTTTGGAACACCTTTAACCTATATGCTCGTCTACTGGGCAAGAGGAGGTATGAAACGTGCCATCGTCCCAACCGAAACATCTCGGCCGTCATGACACAACCTATCCAAAAGACTATGATCCAAGTGTGCTCGACGCTGTGCCGTATGACTTCCCAGAACGCGACATGTTTGTCAAGTTCAATGCACCAGAGTTTACAACGCTTTGTCCGATCACAGGTCAACCCGACTTCGCCAATATCATCATTCATTACGTACCAGATCGGCTGCTCGTTGAAAGTAAATCGCTCAAGTTGTACTTGTTTAGTTTCCGTAATCATGGGGCGTTTCATGAAGCGGTCGTCAATATCATTCTCAATGATTTAAAAGCGCTATTAGATCCCAAATATATCGAAGTGTGGGGTCGCTTTTTACCGCGCGGCGGTCTTTCCATCGATCCTTACGTCAACTATGGTAAACCGGGAACCGTCTGGGAAGAGGTCGCTCGACAACGATTGTTTGAACACGACATGCATCCGGAATGGGTTGACAATCGCTAACATGCATGAACACTAAAAACATATTCTAAAACATATTGATCATACATCGCATGCCACACCGTCGTATGCCGCGTAGCTCATACCTTGTATGAGACTGAAACGCTCAGGCAGACGACGGTGTGTTGTTATCTCCGGCGGTTTTACCTCAATGTTTGCTCAATGATACGCTTCATCTGCGATTTGGAGGATCGCAGATGCTTTTTCCGCAAGTCCAAATGTTTCTGTTTTTAGAGCTTCGATGGTTTTTTCTAGTTGCGATAAACTTTCTTGAAGCGCATCAGCTTTTTGTTTCTGTACATCGGTTTGTTTGAAAAGTGTTTGAAAGGAAACACTTAATTGCTGTAGACGGTTAATACCCTCAGATAATTTTTTATCCGTCGATTGTGCTAAGGCGACAAGCTGACTGAGCTCCTCTTCCGTTCTTACCATCAATGTCTCGACGTCTTTAAGGGATGTTTTTGTCCCATCTGCCAATTTCCGAATTTCCCCAGCGACAACTGCAAAACCTTTTCCTGCATCGCCAGCCCGCGCTGCTTCAATTGCTGCATTTAAGGCCAATAAATGCGTTTGCTCAGCGATATTGCGAATCATGCCGAGGACATCACGCATCTCCTCAGCGACATGATGGACATTCGACTGCGAAACAAGTAAATCACGAAACTCTTTTAACAAATTCTGTAAATCTTTTTCATAAGCTGTCAATTGATCGACACTCTTATGCGCATTTTCTTGTACTTTTGCTGTAAGATCATTTTGTTCCCCAGAAAAAGCATGAATCGAAAGACCTTGCTGATGCAAAGCTTCTAATGAGGTTTTTGTTCTTTCTGCTATCCCAGAAAGCTCCTTAGAAAGCTCCCACAAATGCCTCTGGACTTGTTTTTTCTCTTCATCAAGACGCGCTTTTAATGATGCACGATAGGCATCATACCGTTCAATGACAAGTTGCTGCTCAAGATTAAAAATTTTACTCACACTTTGTGTCAGTTGAAGACTCTCTTTTCGATCTAAAGATATGTCATTTAGAAGCAGTGTCTCTATCACTATGTTCTGTAAGATTTGAAATGACGCCAAATAGGGAGCGCCGGGTAGACCGATTTGAACATGTTTTTCCGCGACTTTTTGTCTCTTTTCTAAATAACGCGCATCGATCGGATGCGTAAACAGTTCCTGTAAATGTTGACTGAGCGTGTTTTTAAGCCGCTCGTATGAACTGTTTCCGCGAATGATCTGATCCAATTCTGGAACCGTTTGCAGTTTGTTATAAAAACGATCAACCATTTCGGGTATCAGCTTTAAAAGCAAAGGCGCATGACGCCCGAGGATCTCATCATCAGCGGAATCAAATTCAATCAACGAGAGTTTATCCCCAATCTCTCGTATGTCGTTGTCCATCCATCTCGACGTCGTACTTTTTACTGTCGTGCTCTTTGCTTGAGATACGACTCGATTCAATGAGTCTTGTTGGGTGTCTTGAACTTGTGGTTGGTGTTTTGCGGACTTCTTTTTTATCCAGACCATGGTAACCCTCTTTCTATCATCGCATGTTTTCTGCCGTTAGACACCGTTGAAATAGGATCAATCGTAGTATCGTCATATCCGTCTCATTTGTTTACTGTTGCCAAGTGAAAAAGGCCCCTTTTCTGGGGCCCTTCGTGCGTCTTAAAGATGGTGAGGTTTTAACGTATCCATTTAAGGCATCGCTGACCAAATAAGTGTTCGATTATAAGGAAATCCTCCCTCGTCATAGCCTTGAATGTCTACAGTATAGTTCACCAACGTTTGTACTGTGTCTAAGGAGGACATCGTTTGAGGGATAGATAATTCTAACATATGCTGTTCTGACGCACCGGATTGCGTCAACTGTTGAATGGTTTTTACTCCGTTTTTTTCCAGTCTATACTGAAGTGCCGTCATTTGCCACTGTGTATGTGGATGCGTCGAAGACGTTCCCCGAGGAAGATATATTGACCATTTTTTATGATTTTGCTCTACTTGAAACTTATCGTTGAGCGGTGAGGTGAACTGTACAAGCATCACATACGGAGACGCTTCATTTTGATCGATTTCTAACGTCCACAGACCTGGCATAGGATGTACAACCATCGCTTGTGTCACATGCGCTCCTTGCAACCACTCCTGATCGATCATCTGTGTGGTTGTCATCCGCTGTACTTTCCCTTGCGGATCACGTAAAGTCAATTGATTGACTCCATCTTGATTCAACCAAGAAACGGTCATCGATTGAACGGAAGGTTCTACAGCAAAAGTTTCTATCACGTGCTTTTGAGTATCCCCACCACGTACGTAGACAGAACTGTTCAATGATGGCTGTGGTTGTGGAGCATTCACGTACATATGTTTCGCATTGTTAGAAGAGAAGAAAGAAAGCATCGAAGTAGGCGATTGGAGGGAGTGTGTTGATAGAAACGTATCAGTCACACCGGAGGTACGTGTTAATGATGATGGGACACTGGCAACTGTGACCGTCTGAGTGCTGGCCGTTAACCACGGTATGTTCTGGCGTATAATATTGAACGTCGAAGAACCTTTGCGAATGGTATCATGGTTCCAATCGCCAACAGCAATCATAGGCGCATCGGGATGATACGCGCGTTGAACGGTTACCACACCATCATTGGTTCCAAATTGCGATAAATAAAGACCTCCCCAATAATAAGCTGAACCAAAACTCCCCCATTTCGTTCCAGCGAGTGTTACAACCGGTGTTTTACCAGCATTCGGATGATTATCGGTCAACTGTCGAAAGTACTGCATATATCCCGTTTGTAGTACGTAGGTTCCATCGCTTTTAGCACCTAAAATATCCGCCAACCAACCAGCCCAACTGCTATAAGCGAGATCAGCAAGTTCAGCACCGTAATGGGGCGAGCTGAGCGTGATCACCTTTTTCACGTATGGATAAGCACCGTAATGAATCAAAGCTGCATCCGTATCGATGCCACCTTTGCTGTGTGCCACAATGACAAAAGGTTTTCTAAAGAAAGCATACATCTCTCGAATTTTATCAGCGAGTAAACGACCGTTATCCCACATGCTGTGCGCGCTGCCACCAGCATCATAAAGTTGGATAAAAGCTGTTTGGTATCCATTTTGATAGGCCAATGCATACATATCATTGTTGTCCCACCATGTCTCAGCGGTACTGTTTAATCCTTGTACAAATAGAAGTACGGGCG
>JAVERJ010000065.1:0-9224 GCA_034007185.1 Candidatus Carbonibacillus sp.
GATGGGAGCTCCCGGCGATTCTGATCTTAATGATGTGATTGGTGGGCAAACACGCGATGCTGCTGTTTTAGAGTTTGACTTTATCCCAAGTACCGATCATGTAGAGTTTCAATATGTTTTTGCTTCAGAAGAATACGAAGAGTATGTAGGGTCTGCCTTTAACGATGTATTTGCGTTTTTTATAAGTGGAGGTCCCGAGGGATATAACAACCAAAACATTGCATTAATACCGGGGACTACTACTCCTGTTAGCATTAATAATGTAAATCAAAATATTAACTCTGATTATTATATTAATAACAATGGGGGGCTATATCTTCAGTTCGACGGATTAACAGTTACTCTTACTGCCGAAGCAGACGTTACTCCTTGCGAAACTTACCACATGAAACTTGCAATTGCCGATGTATCAGATAGAATATTGGATAGCGGAGTATTCCTAAAAGCCGGTAGCTTTGTTTCGGGAGCAAGTGTAGTAATGAAAAACTTTAATGCATGGGGATACCTAAACAGTATTCACGAAGCTTGCGAAAACCAATTAATATTCAGTCGTTCAGACACTTCTAATATCAACGAACCTATGGATGTGGATATTACTATTACAGGTAGTGCTACTATGGGAGATGATTATACAACCATAAATACTTTTTATGTAATTCCAGCAGGTGAGGAATACATTTCTATTGACTACGAAGCTATTGCCGATAACTTTCCTGATGATAATGAATATATAGTAATTTCAATATATAACGGTTGTCCATGTAGTGTGCAAATTTCTACCGACTCAATTAGAATTGATGACGAAATTGAATTCGATGCTTCTATTGTTCACGATGATTATGTTTGTTTTGGTGATTCTATTTTACTTACTGTGGATATGAATCCACTACCCGATACTGCTGTAATTACATGGAGTAATGGAATGGTCGGTTCTGAAATTTATGTTTCTCCCGAAACCCAAACAACCTATGATCTTACTATTGAGTATCCCTGTAATAGCAAATCATTAAGCACTACTGTTAATATTGCACCCCTACCGGAACCTATAGCCTCAAATACAGGCCCTTATTGCGAAGGAGACGACATCGAATTATCGGTTAGTAATGCATTTTCGTACAGATGGAAAGGACCAAATGGATTTGTAAGTACCGAACAAAATCCTGTTATTAACGAAGCCGGATTAGATTATTCTGGAAATTATCTGGTAACAGTTACCGATAATAATGGCTGCAAAGCAGTAACAAATACTGTAGTTGAAGTTAACCCAAATCCAACACCCGAAATCTTAGGTCCATTCGATTTATGCGAAGGCGACACATTAATATTAAATACCGGCAATTATGATTCTTACCAATGGATAGGCCCCAATGGATTTACCAGCACTGACAACAACCCTCAAATAAACGGCGTAACAGTTGATAACAGCGGACTATACCAGGTTTTAGTATTAGACGAAAATTTATGTAGAGGCACAGACGATGTAAACTTTAATGTATTCCCTATTCCTATTCCTAATATTAGTATTACAAGCCCTGTTTGCGAAGGAGATACTGTATTTTTAGAAGCTTCGGGTGGAAGCTTATATATATGGGAAGGACCTAATTCATTTACTGATACTGATAGTCTTATTGAAATACCAAATGCAGAAACAATTAATGCCGGACTTTATTCTATTACTGTTACCGATAATGCATGCTCAGATAGTATAAGCATAGAACTAATTGTAGATACAATCCCTGACGCAAGTATTACTCCGTTACCGGATTTGTGTGAAAATGATGATGAATTAGTATTAGAAACTGTTAGCCCTGGCGGTATATGGAGTGGAAATGGTATTACTAATATAAATAATGGGATTTTTAATCCCGAAATTGCAGGATACGGCTCACATTGGATACAATATTTTGTCGAAAATGGGGCTTGTAACGATATTGATTCTATCCAAATTAACCTTGATGAAGCCATACCTCCCGATATTGATAATCCAGGTTCCTTTTGTGATACAGATGCACCGGTTATATTAACTGCTGCAGGAATCGGAATTTGGAGCGGACCTGGTATTACAGACGCTAATACCGGCGAATTTTCTCCTGCAATGGCAAATATTGGTGAAAATGTAGTTTATCATACCACCGAAAATGGCGTCTGTGTATTAACAGACTCGGTAATCATTCACGTATTTGCAGATGTTGACGCCAGTATTACCCCTGTTGATGATTTATGCGAAACAGATGATCCAATAATTCTTAATGCTGCTACTTTAGGTGGTACATGGAGTGGAACAGGAATAACTAATTCTTCATCCGGAGAATTTACCCCTAATGTGTCAGGTAATGGCGATTATTATGTTTATTATGAAATTGGAAATGGTTCATGTTACGATATTGATAGTGTTCTGATACATGTGGACGCTGTTTCTGATCCAAGCATTGATCCTGTTTTACCCTTTTGTGAATCTGATCCCGAAATTACTCTCTCTGCTACCACAACCGGAGGAGTTTGGGCAGGAAATGGAATAACCAATGCTTCATCAGGATTGTTTAACCCCGGACTTGCCGGTCCCGGTATTCATGAAATTACATATCAAGTTACCTCAGGAGTATGTTTATCTTCAGATACAACTAATATAGAAGTTTACGAAGAAGTAGATGCTAGTATTACTCCCCAAGAATCTCTTTGCGAAAATGATTTACCAATTACTCTAAACGCAGTTTCTAATGGTGGAATTTGGTCAGGAACAGGTATTACTGATATAAATAACGGCATTTTCGATCCTACTGTTTCCGGTCCCGGAAACCACGCTATAACTTATGAGGTAAGTAATGGTCCGTGTAATGATTCTGATAACATTATTATAAATGTAGATTATATTCCTGATGCCAGTATTAGTGCACCGCCAACTTTTTGTATCTCAAACTCTCCTCAAGATTTGATTTCTGTAAATCCGGGTGGGATTTGGAGCGGAAATGGAATTATTGATAATACTAATGGAACTTTCGACCCTGTTACAGCAGGAGTTGGTACTCATACAATTTATTATACTCTTGTAAATGGAACTTGTGCAAGCACTGATAGTGTTCAAGTAGTAGTTTACGATGAAGTGGATGCAAGTATTACACCTGCCGGTCCGTTTTGTATTATTGATGCTGAAACTACTTTAACAGCTGCCGATCCGGGTGGAGAATGGTCAGGAAGTGGCATTGTTAATCAATCTACAGGATTGTTCAGCCCCAGTATGGCAGGTGTGGGAGATCATACGATTCAATATAGTATTCAAAATGGTGCTTGTAGCGATACAGAAACTACAATAATACATGTAGATTCATATCCTTCTGTTTCTGTAACTGGTGCAGGACCTTTGTGCGAAAACGAAACTCCGATTAATCTTAATGCTAGCCCTGCCGGAGGACTGTGGAGTGGAACCGGTATTACCGACCCAAATAATGGTGTTTTCGACCCCTCCGCTTCTTCTTTTGGTAGTTTTACTATTACTTATACTGTAACTAATGGAGCATGCACAGCCTCTGCAAATACAACAATCCAAGTTGACGAAAATATTGTCCCGATAATAAACCCTGCCGGTCCTTGGTGCGAAAACAATAATCCAGTTACTCTTACAGCTAGCCATTCAGGTGGAACTTGGAGTGGTACAGGTATAACAAATGCCAGTACAGGTACCTTTAATCCCCAAATTAGCGGTTGTGGCGATTTTATAATATCTTATCAGCTAAATAATGGCACATGTTCAAATACTGACACAGAAACTTTTCATGTAGATTGTATCCCTGATGCATCAATAATTCCAGTGCCGGATGTATGCGAAGCTGATGGTTTAGTAAATCTTAATGCTAATAACACCGGTGGAGTGTGGAGTGGAACAGGTGTAACAGGAAACCAATTCGACCCTTCTCTGGCAGGACAAGGAAATCATTATGTTTATTATACACTTACTAACGGCGTATGCCAAAGTACAGATAGCACACTCATTGTTGTTGATGAAGATGTGGATGCTAGTATCGTAAATTCCGGTCCATATTGTGAAACCGGTGCCTCCGTTATTTTATCAGCAAATACTGCCGGAGGCGTTTGGAGTGGTTCGGGAATCGTTAACCCAAACACAGGACTTTTCGACCCATTTATTGCCGGAGCAGGTAATCACTCAATTTCTTACAGCGTAAGCAATGGCACTTGCAGCGATAGCGATACTCAAATAATAATAGTGGAAGCTCAACCTGATGCCTCAATTACTCCGGTTTCTCCATTTTGTATTACAGACATGCCTGTAAATTTGAATGCTGCCTCAGCAGGAGGTGTATGGAGTGGCACAGGCATTACCGACCCTGTTAACGGATTATTTGAACCTAACATGGCAGGAGCAGGTGATCATATCATTTCTTACAATATTGTAAATGGCTCTTGCAACGATAATAACCAAATTGTAATTCATGTTGACGATGATGTAGATGCAACAATATCCCCGGCAGGACCATTCTGTATTAACTCACCTGCAAGTAATTTAATAGCTGCAGATAATGGTGGAACATGGAGTGGTAATGGAATTATTAATTCTGCTACAGGTTTGTTTGAGCCTGCTTTTGCAGGACCCGGAATTCATACTATTACTTACCAAATCATTAACGGGGCTTGCAGCGATATAGATACTGAGAACATCGTTGTTGACGATGAAACAAATCCCGTAATCACTCCTGTTGGAAATATTTGTGAATCATCAGGAACTATTAACCTAAATGGTAGCCCGGCAGGTGGTACTTGGTCGGGTACAGGAATTACAGATACTGATGCAGGCATTTTTGACCCCTTAGTTTCAGGAGATGGAGTTTTTAATATTATATATACTGTTTCAAACGGTGCTTGCTCTAATAATACAAATATTTCTATTACAGTAGATGCAGCAGTAGATGCCAATATTCTTACTTTAGGACCATATTGTCAATTTGACCCGCCGGTAATTTTATCTGCAGTTTCTTCAGGTGGTGTTTGGAGTGGTACTGGAATTACAAACTCTG
This sequence comes from Candidatus Carbonibacillus sp., assembly GCA_034007185.1. Taxonomy (GTDB): domain Bacteria; phylum Bacillota; class Bacilli; order Thermicanales; family DSM-22653; genus Carbonibacillus. The sequence continues at coordinate 5,028 of JAVERJ010000065.1, forward strand.
CAACAGGAGAATTTACTCCTTCTATTGCCGGAATAGGAACTCACACTATTACTTATAATGTTGTTAATGGTACTTGCAACGATTCAGATACACAAAACATTCAGGTTGATGAAGCTTTTGATGCAAGCATAACAAGTCCCGGCCCCCTTTGTATTACCGATCCGGCTTTTAATCTTACGGCTGCTACTTCAGGTGGAACATGGAGTGGAAATGGCATAATCGACACAAATACAGGATTATTCGACCCTACTACTGCCGGCGGTGGCGAACATATAATCACATACTCAATTGATAATGGTAGCTGTACTTCAATTGACCAAATTTCTGTATTTGTTTACAATACTGTAGTTGATGCAAGTATTACTCCCGTACCAACTACTTGTATTACCGAAAATGAAATTGTACTTACGGCTGCCACACCCGGAGGAATATGGAGTGGTGTAGGTATTACAGATCCTAATGAAGGTATCTTCGACCCATCAGTAGCGGGGTCGGGTAATCACACGATTAATTACGAAGTAGGTAATATAGCCTGCTTCGATGCTGCTAGTACGAGTATTCAAATAGATGATACTTTGCCTGCAACAATTGCTCCTGCCGGACCATTCTGTGAAAATAATCCTGCAATTAATCTAAATGCTGCAAGTGCTGGGGGAACATGGAGCGGAAATGGCATTACTGATGCTATTAACGGTATATTTGACCCAACCACAGCAGGTGAAGGAAATCATCTTATAACGTATAGTATTGCTAGTGGAGTATGTACAAATAATGATGAAATAGAAATACATGTTGACGGGAATGTTAGTGCACAAATTAATCCTGACGGGCCTTTCTGTATTGACGAAGCTTCTGTGATTTTAACTACAGCCTCTCCAAATGGAACATGGTCGGGAACAGGTATTACTAATACAAATACCGGAGCTTTTACTCCCGCAGTTGCCGGCGTGGGCGACCATTCTATTACTTACGAGGTAATTAATGGCGAATGTAACGATATAGATACAGAAAACTTTATAGTAGATGCTATTCCAAACACTACAATTAATCCTGTAAGCCCGTTTTGCCAATCAGATCCTGCTACAAATCTTAGTGCTGCAACCCCCGGAGGTTTATGGAGTGGGAATGGAATTATTGACCCTTCAGCAGGAATTTTTGACCCAACGCTTGCAGGTGCCGGAAATCATTTAATTACCTATAGCTTAAATCAAGGAGCTTGCTCAAATTCATCAAATATTACAATTCATGTAGATGAGCTTGTAGATGCAACAATTACACCTGCCGGACCTTTCTGCGAAACAGACCCATCTCTAACACTAAATGCAGTAAGTAGCGGTGGAACCTGGAGTGGAACGGGAATAATTAATAGCTCATTAGGAATATTTCATCCGGGTATTGCTACAGGCGGTAATCATATAATATCTTATTCCGTAAGCAATGGCGAATGTGCTGATAATGACAATATTACAATAACAGTTTACTCAAATCCTGATCCGCAAATTACACCGGCCGGACCATTCTGTGAAACACAAAGTCCTGTAAACCTAAATGTAAATGTGCCCGGTGGAACTTGGAGTGGAACAGGTATTACAGATGCTTCAGCAGGAATATTTAATCCTTCTGTGGCCGGAGAAGGAAATCATACAATAACATATTCTGTTGGAAACGGAACATGCCTTGCAGAAACTACTACAATCATTATTGTTGATAGTTCAGTAGATGCTTCAATTACATCTGCCGGACCATTTTGCGAAACCGACAGCCCAATAACTCTTTCTGCAATCGATAATGGTGGAGTGTGGAGCGGTAACGGGATTACTAATGCTAATTCAGGTTTATTTAACCCCGGTATTGCAGGACAAGGAAGTCATACAATTAGTTACAGTATTACAAATGGTGCATGTTCCGATAGTGATAATATTGTAATACATGTTGATGATGTTCCTGATGCATCAATTATTGGAACATATACATTCTGCGAAAATGATAGCCCGATAAATCTTAATTCTGCTACTGCCGGTGGGGTTTGGGGTGGAACCGGAATTACAGACCCTGCAACAGGTGCATTCAACCCTTCAATAGCTCAGGCAGGGAGTCATGAAATTACTTATACAATTACAAACGGAGAATGTGTCGCAGAAGATATTACTAACATTGTGATCTCTGAAAGTGTTGATGCCACAATTACTTCGGCAGGACCATTCTGCGAAACCCAATCAAGTATTAGTTTAAATGCAGTAAGCCCAGGTGGAACATGGGCGGGAACGGGTATTATTGATACCGAGAATGGAATATTTTCTCCGGCAGTTGCTCAAGTTGGAAATCATACAATTACATATACTGTAATAAATGACTATTGTTCTGATACTGATACAGAAATTATTCAAGTTGACAATTTCCCTGATGCTACAATTATTTCAACAGGACCTTATTGTATTAGTAATGGTATAGTAAACCTAAACGCAGCTAATGCCGGTGGAATTTGGAGTGGTAATGGCATTGTAGATGAACTTACCGGAGCTTTCGATCCTGAAATTGCAGGAGCAGGTTCACATAATATTACATACACCATTAATAATGGCAGTTGTAATGCAAGCGACAACCAGATAATTGTAGTTGACGAAGCAGTTGACGCAAGTATTACCGAAACCGGACCGTATTGTGAAACACAATCAAGTGTAAACTTATCGGCAGCAAGCCCCGGTGGAATCTGGAGCGGCACAGGAATTACCAATGTTAATCAAGGCTTATTCAGTCCTGTTCAGGTTGGTGCCGGCACTTATACTGTTCAATATTCAGTGCAAAATGGTTCGTGTTCCGACACTGATACTTATGATGTAGTTGTAGATGAATATCCCGACCCAAGTATTTCAGATCCAGGAGCAGTATGTATAAACTCAAATCCAATTATGCTAAGTGCTGCAATAAGTGGCGGAACTTGGTCAGGTAGCGGTATCACTGATGCCTCAACCGGTGAATTTGACCCCATGCAGGCAGGCGTAGGAAATCATAACATTACATATAATATTATTAATGGTACTTGTTCTGCTACCGATAATATTGATATTGTTGTAAACGATACTAGTTTTGTTGAGTTTATTGCACTTGATAATTCTATGTGTTTAAATGAATCTGCTCAAGAAATTAATGTAAATATTTCGGGAGGTACACTCACAGGGAATGGATTATCAGGAAACATGTTTATCCCCCAAGATGCCGGTATTGGTACTCATGATATTTTTTACTCATATACAAATGTAAATTCTTGTATTTCTGAAATCTACACTACAATTACTGTTAATGACTTACCGGGAAGTAGTTTTTCAGGACTTGATACAGATTATTGTTTAAATGAAAATAGTAGCCTATTAACAGGGACTCCTGCAGGTGGAATTTTCGAAGGACAGGGTATTAATGGAAATAGTTTTATTCCCGAAAATGCCGGAGTAGGAACACACACTGTAATTTATCATTATACCGATAATAATTCTTGCACTGATACTGCATATTTTGATGTTACAGTTCATTCAATACCCGAAATAAATTTTGACAGCATAAATAATCCTTCGTGCAACGGATTAAACAATGGAAGCATATATATAAGCATAAGCGAAGGAACTCCAAATTATATTTATTATTGGTCAGGAGGTACTACGTCTGTAAATCAAGATATTACAGCTCTTTATACTGACATGTATTATATTCAAGTTACCGATGCTCGAGGCTGTACCGTAAACGATAGTGCAACCCTAATAGAGCCGGATGCACTTCAATTAAATATTGATTTACTTAATAATGTTACTTGTAATGCATATTCAGATGGAGCAGTTACTACTGATGTTACAGGTGGAACTCCTCCTTATTTATATATTTGGGACGACGAAAATATCGGGAATAATCCTTCTCCAAATAACCTATCGGCAGGTGATTATACGCTCACTGTAACAGATGATAATAATTGTATTGTCGTAGAAAGTATTACAGTAAGCGAACCCGAAGCAGTACATTTGATTATTGATAATATTGAACCGGTTTCTTGCTATGGCTTTGACGACGGCTCTGTAAGCATACATGCCGAGGGTGGTACAGAACCATATATTTATTCGTGGCAAAATCCTCCGGGTGGTAATAACACAAATCTTGAAAACCTTCAAGCAGGTAATTATGAGCTTACTATTACCGATGATGCAGGATGCG
>JAVERJ010000066.1:0-9168 GCA_034007185.1 Candidatus Carbonibacillus sp.
CGATATCACACGGCGCAACATTTTTGAGATTGAGCCCTTTAGTAACTTTATCTCCGTCATCGAGATGAACGGAAAAAATTTGAAAGAAATCTTGAAATACTCCTTTACACGGGATGGTCGTAACTCTATCGATTTGCAAGTCTCCGGTATGAACTACACAATCGTGACCGACGCTACAGGTCAATTCAAAGATGTCATCACGACGATCGATGACCAGCCTTTACAAGATGAAGCTACTGTCTACGTACTGGTCCCTGACTATATTGGCTCTGGCGGATCCGGTTACCAGTTCCCGGAACTTGGCGACACGTTGTATACAGCGGTGTGGCTCGTCCGTGATGCACTGGAGTGGTATGCCAACAAGCTCACAGATGAAAACGGAAGCGTTGAAGCGCAAAAAGAAGGGCGTATCGCTATACAAAAAGATGCCAGCGATATGCCAGACATTCCATTGATCTCTATTGCTGATGCGCGTCAAGTGCAAGAAAAGACGATCGTTCATGTTCAAGGGACAGTGACAACGCAACCGGGTGCTTGGGGAGCGAAAGGATTTTACATCCAAGATCAAACGGCTGGACTCTATGTTTATACATTGCAAGACTACCAAGTAAAACCCGGTGACGTGGTTGACGTGATTGGTGAAACTAAAAACTATAATGGCGAATGGGAGATTGACAGCCCCAGTAAAGTGATAATTGTAGGACAAGGGTCACTACCTCAACCGAAGACCATTGAACCAGACGATGTGGCCAATGTGCAAGGTGAAGTTGTTCGCCTGGCCAAAGTGACCATTAATGATTTAAAAGAAGTCATGTCTGGTAGTAAGTACTATGGTACGTTTGAATTTACAGCTACAACAGAATCCGGAAAGTCAGTGACGGTTCGCGTCGATAATCGGACAGGGCTTGCCTACAAAGATTTTACGTTTAAAAATGGTGACACGGTCGATGTCATCGGGATCGCCAGCGTCTATAATAATGTGTATCAGATTAAGCCGCGCTGGGTAGATGATATCACCCTTCCTCAAGAAGAAACGCCAACACCAGAGACTTGGTCACTCCGTATACTGCACACGAACGACACGCATAGTCACTTAGAAAATGCCGCTCGACTTGCCACCCTTATCAAGAATGCGCGTGAAGAAGCCGAGGCCAACGGTCAGCACGTGCTTCTACTCGATGCGGGTGATGTCTTCACAGGGACGCTTTACTTCACCAAATACGAAGCGCTCGCTGATGCCCAGTTTATGAATCTCATCGGCTACCAAGCGATGACGCTCGGGAATCACGAATTTGACAAAGGACCGGAAGGTTTGGCCAAGTTTTTAAGCGCTATTCAATTTCCTGTGGTCGCCGCAAATATTGATTTTGGAGACGATCCAGATTTGAATGAATTTGTCTCCAACGATATCGCAGAAGGACAGACTATACAACCGGGGCACATCTACCCTGCAATCATCTTAGAAATCGGTGGTAAACGGGTTGGGTTGTTTGGCCTGACGACAGAAGAAACAAAAGCCATATCAAGCCCTGGTGAGCATATCACGTTTTTACCAGCCATCGATAAGGCAAGGGAAATGGTCGACGCGCTTAAAGCGAAAAATGTCGATGTTATTATCGCGCTTACGCACATTGGCTATAACGAAGATGTAAAACTTGCTAAAGCAGTGAGCGGCATCGATGTCATTGTCGGTGGGCATTCGCATACGACATTGGACTCACCTACAGTCATCGAGCACGACGATGGCATGCAGACGCTTATCGTCCAGGCCAACGAACATCGAAAATATCTTGGTCAACTCGATTTGATCCTCGAAAACCTTGGAGCAGGCTATCGTATTAAAGAATTTAAAGGAAATCTCCTCCCGACAAATCTTAAAGATAAAGACAATCGATATCTTGTAGAATCAGATCCGGAGACGCAGGCGTTGATCGGTCGTCTTGATGAAGAAATCAAAGCATTCACAGGTAACATTGTTGGCAAAACGGACGTCGATTTAAACGGTGAACGGGTTGACGTGCGCTCAAAAGAAACAAACCTCGGAAATCTCATTGCGGATGGTATGGTCGCTTTTGCCAAACAGTTTGTTCCAGAAACACAGGCAGCGATCACGAATGGTGGTGGCATTCGCGCCTCAATTCCAAAAGGTGATATCACACTTGGTCAGGTGATGACGACGCTTCCTTTTGGTAATGTCATCGTTACACTAAAGGTGACAGGAGCTGAACTCAAAGAAGCGCTGGAAAACGGTGTTTCAGAAGTTGAGAATAAACACGGTCGTTTCCCACAAGTTGCAGGTCTTCGTTTTACGTACGATTCGCGTAAACCGGCTGGCGAGCGTGTCGTAGACATTGAGATCAAGACTGAAGAAGGTTACAAACCGCTGGATCTGGGTGCGGTGTATACGATTGCGACGAATAAATTTATGGCCGATGGCGGCGATTTTTACAGCATGTTTAAAAAAGCGCAAGATGATGGACGGATGACAAATCTTTTCTATCCAGATTATGAAGTGTTCAACGCTTATCTCAAAACACATAGTCCCATCGGCACAGCTTATGCCAGTCCAGAAGGACGTATCGTTGATTTAGCGACTCAAGAAGAAGCGCCTACACCTCTTGCCGATCTTTTAAAGATCGCTCATCATCAAGCGTATGGCTCATACCTGGTGAATGATGCTGGCTTAAGTTTGTATATGTATACAAAAGATCAACCGGGAGGCAACAGTGTATGCACGGGAGCATGTGCCAATAATTGGCCACCGCTCACAGTAACGGAAGAAGTCTACAAACGTTATATCCAAGAAGGTATCAAAGTGGGAGAAGGGATTGAAAAAGATAAAGTTGGGTTTGTCAAACGCCCAGATAGCGATATGTACCAAGTGATGTATAACGGTTGGCCACTTTACACCTTTATAGGGGATAAAACGCCAGGGGAGACGAATGGTCAAGGTAAAAATGATGTATGGTATTTAATGAGTCCAGATGGTCGTCCTATCGTACCAACGGTCTTTCATGTTGAAGGATCGGTGAAGAAAGAAAATGGTTTGACGGTGACGGTGCATGTCAAGCCAAAGTTACCATATCATGATCGGGCAGTGGTTGTCTTTCAGCTTGTGAGAAAAGGTGGAAGTAGCGTTGAACCGCGTGCCATCGTCGCTATGGAAAGTCGATCATGGTCAGTTGATGGTGAGACATTGATTGCGCATTTCAATGAGATTGGAGAAGGTTATGAGGTCCGTGTCTATGTTCTCGACGGCTTCAGCGTTGATCCGAGCACGGTTGAACATGTACTAGCCGAACCGCAAATCTATCCAATACCGTAAGAAGGAAGGCCATAAGAAAGAAGCAGAAATAAGCTGTAAGATACGGTATCCAAAGCGAGGCTGTCCCTCAGAGATTTTCGGGACAGCCTTTTTTGTATAGACATAACACGTGAGATACAAGCATCACATGTAAGAGGAGGAGCAAGTGACGAAGTAAAGTTTCGCTTCTAAAGCCGCTCGGGTTCATTACGAGTAAAGCTCATGTTCATTACGAGTAAATAAAAAAGCCCCATAAATGGGACTTTACCAATACAATCGCGCTTCATACGAGGCATAATTTTTTTGACGACAAATTTTATCTACATACATGCAATGAATGCGATGTTACTTCGACAGTATTTTTTCTGCTTTCTGTGCTGCTGCTTGAATCGCTGCTTCAGGTGTTGTTTTGGAGTCAATCAGTGCTCGGCCGATTTCATCTTGAAGGATTTTGGCGATTTCCGGGTATTGTTTCATCATGGGGCGCGGACCAGCATATTCAAGTTGATCCACAGCCACTTTAAAAAGTGGTTGTTCTTTATAAACTGCCTGCATCTCAGGACTTTCAACAGCAGAAATGCGGCTTGGCAAGTAACCGGTGTGTGTACTTTGATAGATCGTTTGGTCTTTAGAAGTGATCCATTTGATAAATGTCCAAGCTGCTTCTTGTTTTTCTGGAGTCAGTCCAGCTGTCATGACGATGTTTGCACCGCCGGTTGGAACGCCATATGTTTTGTTTTTAGGCATAAACGTTGCTCCCAACTCGAATCCAGCGCCTTTTGCAAGCTCCAACAATTTGGTGAGATCCGCAGTTGAAGAAAAATACATGGCAGAACGACCGTTTTCAAAGTCAGTACGCGCAACATTGCCAGCGTCATCGGTCGTCGGTACCTTCATGACGCCTTCTTCTTTTAGCATTTTCCAGAAACGCACTGGTTCGATACCTGCTTCAGAGTTAAAGCCGATCTTACCATCGGGCGTCATGACTTCACCGCCGCTTTCTTTAACCAACGCTTCGTAATACCAGACGCTGGGCGCAAGTGTCATGCCAACACGTTTTCCAGGTTCAGTCAGTTGGCGGGTAAATTCGGCGAATTCATCCCATGTTTTTGGCCCTTCGGGATTGAGACCTTTTTCTTTAAAAAGTGTCTTATTGTAATAAAGAAGCGGTGTGCTCCGGAAATAAGGAAGGGCATAAAGTTTACCGTCTACATAAGAATTGCCCATCAGACCCGGTATAAAATCTTTAATATCAAATTGATCACGTTCAACAAATGGGGTGAGATCTTGTGTCAATCCAGCTTGTGCAAAAACCCCGACAGAGGCAATTTCATTTTCCCATACTTCCGGTGCGTTGCCAGCGACAAATGCCGCTTGAACTTTTGCATGTTGGTCATCATAAGTCCCTTGATAGGCAGCTTTTACTTCGATAGCATCTTGAGATTCGTTAAACATTTTGACGAGGGATTCTTTTGTTTCACCGATTTTATCACCCCAAGAATACCAGTAGTTGATAACAATTTTTTCTTTGGGCGCGGTTGTAGACGGTGACGCGTTTGTGTTGCTAGATGCGTTGTTGTTTGCGTTGGTCGATGCGCCATTCGATGTTGATGTTGTCTCTTTTGGACCACAAGCGTTCATCAATGTGAGGAAGACGAAAACAACCATCACGGCTGAAATCTCTTTGAAAGATTGCGTTCTTTTTTTCATTATTGTTCCTCCTATGCTTTGCTTTTTTCCGTGTTTGTTAAAAAACGTCTTATTTGCTGCCGGTGTAGACGAATGCGCGAACAATGTAGCGTTGGGCGATGAAAAAGATCAACAAAATGGGTGCGACAAGAATAACGTTACCAGCCATAACAATTTGCCAGGCACTCCCCCCTTCTACTTGTCGTAATTTCGCAATGCCAAGTGGTAAGGTGCGAGCAACATCGTCTGTGGTCATGACGAGTGGCCAAAAATAATCATTCCAATGGGTAATAAAGCTAAAAAGTGCAAAAGTAATCAGTGCTGGTCGAGCCATAGGCACCATAATATTGAGGATAATTTGCCATTCTTTTGCTTCGTCGAGTCTCGCTGCTTCGAGCAGCTCTTCTGGAACTTGTTTAAACGATTGACGTACAAGAAAAATACCAAAGGCGCTCGAAGCAAAGGGCAAAATGAGAGACCATAAGGTGTTGATCAGTCCCAATTGGCTAAGAATTAAGAAGTCAGGAAGAAAAATGAGTTGTCCTGGGACCATCAGTGTAACCATCGTTAGAGCAAAAAGGAGTGAGCGTCCAAAAAATTGATAGCGAGCAAAGGCATATGCGGCAAGCACGATCGTAGGAATTTGCAAAAAGAGAATGCCGATCGCGACGAGCAAACTGTTTTTAAAGTAGTGGAGAAAAGGACCAGACGACCAGGCTTTAACAAAATTTTCTGGGTGCCAGCTTGAAGGAATCCATATCGGTGGAAAGACGACTGTCTCGTAATATGATTTAAAAGCAGTTAAGAGCATCCAAAGAAAAGGGAAGATGAAAATGATAGAAAGAAGGAGCATTCCAGATATAGAGAATAACGTTGTTAACCATCGCATAGCGTTACGCCAAGGCATCAAGCGCGTCCTCCTTTTATCACGTTTTAAGAGGTGGCGCACATTCACGAATCACATACCGACGGAATATGCGAGATAAATTAGCGATAGTGTACACGTTTTTCAAGTAAGGCAAAGTATAGCCAGGTGAGGATGCTGAGGATGATCAATAGGATGACAGCGGCTGCTGAGGCATAACCAATCTTGTAAAAACGAAAGCCGTATTGATAAATGTAATAAACAAGCATATTGGTAGAATTAAGTGGTCCCCCACCAGTCATGATGGCAATCGTTTCAAAGACTTTGAATGAGGCGATTAAGTCGATAATCACAAGAAAGAAAAGTGTTGGAGATAGCATCGGGAGCGTGATTCGAAAAAACGTTTTCCAAGAAGGTGTATCATCGAGGGCAGCAGCTTCGTATAAATCAGTAGGGATGCTATTTAACCCTGCAATAAAAACGAGTGTGTTGTAACCGAGGCCTTGCCAGACGGAGACAAGGACAAGGGCGTAAAGCGCTGTATCAGGGCTGTCCAACCATGGATATGGGGGCAGACCGAACCACGTTAAGATCGCATTTAAAAGACCATACTGAGGGTCCATCATCCACAGCCAGAGCAAGGCAACAGAGACGAGTGATATGATGTACGGGCTAAAAATCGCACCTTGGACAAAGCGTGTAAAGATATCATTTTGATTGAGCCAAAGACTTGTTAAAAGCGATAAGATAATAAGAAGGGATACGGTCAAAAGCGTGTATACAAATGTATTTTGAAGAACTTGCAAAAAGTCAGCATCCTGCAAGAGCTCAAAATAATTTCCTAGTCCGATCCATTGTTTGACAGGATTGACAAGATCCCAATCGTGAAAGCTAAGGAAGATAAGATAAAAGATCGGTATGATGTAAAAGATAAGAAAAACACTGAGTGAGGGCAGAATCATGAGATAAGCGTGCCAAGAAAAAGGCGCTTGTTGCCGCGGCATGACATTTTTCATGCTTTTAACTTTTTTTATCGAAAGAGGCGTTTGAGTTGTCATGTGTTTTCAACTCTTTCATATTCACGCTTAAATACAGGTGTTTCTTTTTGATGAGGGCGCGCTGCTAAGATTAATTGCTCTCCTCGGTCAAATTGATGAAACGCTTCATATGGTAACATCAGTTCAATACGATCATCGTCGAGCGGCGGCAGGAGATAGATTTTTGCTTGTAACGGACCAAGAGGCGTATCGAAATGATAAATCGTCTCATCACCAAGCATCTCCCGTGCGACCATTCGTCCTGGAATTTTTATACCATCTAAAGCTTGAAACATCTCATGTTGCGTGTGATAAGGGCTAAGCATGATACGTTCGGGACGTATACCTAACCATTCGGTTTCATGATGGAGGAAGCGCATACCTTCGCTATATTCTGGCGTATTCATGACATACGCTAAAAGTTTATCTCGTTGAAACATATTCATGGGTGGTGAGCCAATAAAGGTTGCGACATACACATTGGCCGGTTTGTGATAGATGTCCCACGGTGGACCGCTTTGTTGAATGGTACCAGCTTTCATGACGACAATCTGATCACCCATGGCCATGGCTTCGTTTTGATCGTGTGTTACGTAAATAAATGTTGCCGATAGATCCCTGTGAATACGTGTCAGCTCAGTGCGCATATGCGTGCGTAATTTGGCATCGAGATTCGAGAGAGGCTCGTCCATTAAAAAAACGTCTGGTTGTTTGACAATGGCTCGCGCCAAGGCGACGCGTTGGCGTTGTCCACCGGATAAGGCGTGCGGTTTTTTATGGAGGTGAGCGCTGAGATCCACAATGTGTGCCACTTCTTTAATACGCTGCTTGCGTTCTTCTTTGCGCATGCCACGGTTTTTTAGTCCAAATTCAATATTTTCCTGGACGGTCATCATTGGATAGAGGGCATAGTTTTGAAAAACCATGGCTACACCACGTTTGCCAGGCTGAAGATCGTTGACGCGCTTTCCACCAATATAAATGTCACCTTGGTCGGGGTGTTCTAAACCTGCAATCATGCGTAAAGTCGTAGTTTTTCCACAGCCGGATGGACCAAGAAAGATGGTAAAAGAACCATCAGGTACGATAAGGCTGATGTCTTTTACTGCACATTCTTGACCAAAACATTTTTTTAAGTTTTCAAGACGTATCTCGGCCATGCTTTCCCCCCGTTCCATGGATATCGATGCCATATATCCAGATTGATCCGTGATGATGTGTTGTTCATCGCTGACGTCTTCAACGGTTTAAGTTACATACGCGTGTTCATTTTTGAATGAACGGATGTTAAATCGAACGTATGGTGCCAAGTCTCTTTATCACCTTGAGCAATGATACGGGGTATGGGTGTAAAACCATCCATCTTTTGATGAAAACGGTGAATTAGTTCATCTAAGGTTGGGTCGTCGATGACTTTGAGTTCAATGGTGATCGTTTGTTCATGGACGGTCAACAGACGGTATGAGGGCACATCCCAAGCTGCTGCGATTTGTACAAAACACCATTGTTGGCGCTCGGCAATTGAATGAATGTGGTTGTGACCGCAAACATAAACACCCATTGTTGGGGCGTTTAAAAGAAGTTCGTCGATCTTTTCGTCAGGTGCAATAGAGAGCTTGTCAAAGGTTGAACGAGCGGTTGTATTGTAGATGGGGTGATGGGCAAAGATGATGACAGGTCGGGGATCGTCGGCATAGAGCAGAGCGTTAAGCCAACGACGTTGTTCTTCATCGATTGTGCCGCTCCAATCTGGAAGATTCATTTCTCTTGCTGTGTCTAAAACAATCAAACGAGCACTTGGTGTATCGATCAGTTGATAGCGCTTTTGACCGGTGAGGGATATAATTTCTTTTTTGGTCAGGGAATAAGCATCGTGGTTACCAAGCGCGTGAAAAAAAGGCTTGCCATACTGCTGAATGCGTGTATAGACAGCACGATATTCATCCGGATGCCCTATGTGCGTCAAATCTCCGATTGACACATACATATCGGCATCTTCATTAAAAAATGCATCAAAAATTTTTTGCATTGCGAGGTCCCTTGCCAGCCTTGCTTCGTCATCAGCGTCAACCAGTCGTGAATAATGAAAGTCTCCAAGTACAGCGATACGCATGACGATCATCCTCCTGTTATGAACTATGATTTGCGATCATCGCATCAACAGGTACAAAGTCGCAATCTGAGTTTATTCTATCAAACAAAACATGTACGGTTGTTAAGAAACTGTAAAATATGTGTAAATTAATGTTAAAATATTGTAAATGTATTTCCTG
>JAVERJ010000067.1:0-9013 GCA_034007185.1 Candidatus Carbonibacillus sp.
ACATTTGAAGCACATGACACGGTGCGCGTGGTTGATGAAGACGGGGTAGAGATTGGTCGCGGTGTCGTTCTGGTGAGTGCCGTTGATCTGGCGCTTCTTTTAGAAAGAAGAGCAAGGGGAGAGGCGGTCCCTCCGATTAAAGAAATCATTCATCGGGACGGATGGGTGACAACGCGACACACACCTACTACCCAATCCAGCATCGAATCGGCCAAACCCTTTTGATTAAAGGATTGGGGACCTGGCATAACCCGACGCATCTTAAAAAAGGCTGATCGTGTTTGTACATTGTGTAAAGGATGGGATGAATCATGGAACATACTGAGAACACAAGAAGCAATACGGATTGGCAGGGCATCCTTTTGCAAAAGTTAAAAGATGCGAAAGAAGCACAACACGTTTTACAACATCTTTCGACCTCCGAGAAAAATGCGCTGCTCGAGGAAATGGCTCAGGCGCTTTTGGCTCACGAAGAAGCGATCTTAGCGGCAAACGCCAAAGATGTCGAAGAAGCAAAAGCAAAAGCCATGCCCAAAGCACGTATCGATCGTCTCATGCTCACGCCAAACCGCATTCAAGCGATGGTCGAAGGGTTAAGAGCGGTCGCAGCATTGGAAGATCCTGTCGGACGTGTGGCCCGCTCCTTTACGCGCCCCAATGGTCTTATGATCCGACAAGTTCACGTCCCCTTTGGGGTCATTGCCATCATATACGAAGCGCGTCCCAATGTCACCGTCGATGCTTCTGCCCTTGCTCTAAAAGCTGGTTCCAGCGTGGTGCTGCGCGGGAGCTCGGAGACACTTCATTCCAATACAGCGATTGTCAAAGCATTGCACGTCGCTTTGGACAAGCTCCATTTGCCGCGTGCGCTCGTAACGTTGATTGATCTTCCGGAAAGGGAAGCCGTCGATGTGATCATAGAGGCTCGGGGCACCATTGATTTGGTCATACCGCGTGGAGGCGCTGGACTCATTCACCATGTTGTGGACCGTGCACGTGTACCGGTCATCGAAACCGGCGTCGGCAACAATCACCTTTTTATCGATCGCTCGGCCAATCTCGATATGGCTGTTCGCATCACCGTCGATGCCAAAACCGATCGCCCTTCGGTCTGCAATGCCATCGAGACTTTGCTCGTCCATCAGGAGATCGCTGAGACGTTTTTACCGCGCGTGGCGGAGGCGCTCATGGCTCGGGGCGTAGAGCTTCGTGCCTGTCCACAGAGCCTTACGATCCTTCATCATGCTGGTTTTGACGCCAAGCCTTTACAACCTGAAGATGACAGAACTGAATATCTTGATCTGATACTAGCGGTACGTACGGTTCCTGATCTGGACGCTGCCATAGAACACATTCAGCGCTACGGTACAAAACATTCCGAAGCCATTGTTACCGAAGACCCCCAAAACGCACAGCGCTTTTTACAATCCGTGGACGCCGCAGCGGTCTATCACAATGCTTCAACGCGTTTTACAGATGGTTATGAATTTGGTTTTGGCGCAGAGATGGGGATTTCTACGCAAAAACTACATGCCCGCGGTCCAGTCGGTCTCTTGGAGCTCACGACATTGAAATATGAAATCACAGGAGAAGGACAGGTGCGTGGACACTCGTGACCAGGCGTAAGGAAACATCTGCGATGCGTGACGTTACGAAACGACCTTCAATCATGCCAAAGCGCAAGATCAAACGCTATCTGCGCCTTGCTCGGACGCTTCTTTTTGCTGTTCTGATCATCTGGGTGTTTAAAACGTTTGCTTTTACAACGCGTGATGGCGCACCAAGCGATGCGCGTACACATCAAAGTCCCTCCGCTCTACAAACACCAGCACAAAACGCCACCTCACCTTTGCGCGTCGTACTCGATCCCGGTCACGGCGGAAACGACGTAGGAACGGAGGGGGTGAGCGGGCGATACGAAAAAGACCTCGTTTTAAACATTGCCCTTCTCACCCGGGAAGCCCTCATCGCTCAGAGCAAAAACGCTGGCATCCATTTAGATGTTTGGATGACGCGTGACAATGACCGTTTTATCTCGGATCTTCATCACGAACGGGCAAAGATGGTTTACGAACATGGCGGCGATGTCCTGATCTCTATCCACGCCAACAGTTTTACCGATCCACGCGTCTCTGGTATAGAGACGTATTATGATGACCCAAGGCAATCTTTAACGCTTGCCCAGATCATGCAGCGTGCCTTGGTACAGGCGACGGGTTTTAACGACCGTGGCGTTCGCCGCGCTGATTTTTATATGCTTAAAGAAACAGGCATGCCGGCTGTGCTTCTTGAAGTCGGATATATGACGAATGAAGCTGAAGAGAAAAAATTATGGGACGAGCGTGTTCAAAAAAATATCGCTCAAGCGATTGCTGAAGGCGTGCTTGAATATTTCATGCTTGATCATGACCAAGGGGGTGACGCGCTAAGTCCATGATTTCCATCCTTTTAATCGAAGACGATGCAGCACTGTCTCGTCTTCTAGAAGGTCACCTTAAGCGTTACGGGTACGATGTGATCCTCCCTGATCCAGAGGACTTTCGTCATCTCGATCAACTGCTCTTGAAGTTTAAACCCCATCTTATTTTGCTCGATATCGAGCTCCCGTTTTATGACGGCTATGTTTGGGCACGCAAATTCCGAGAGCAGTCGACCGTTCCGATCATGTTTATCTCGGCCCGTGGTGAACCCATCGATCAGGTACGGGCACTAGAAAACGGTGGCGACGATTACGTCGTTAAACCTTTCCACATGGAGGTTCTGCTAGCGAAAATTGAAGCACTCCTCAGACGTACATATGAACTTTCTCCAATCCGTGACGAAACCGAACGGACGATTCAAGCATATGGCGAACTTATCCTTGATCTCAAGCGACTGCTTGTTCAGTACCGTGATCAGAAGACGACCTTGACTCCGGTCGAAACGAGTCTTTTGCATGCGCTTATCAAGGCACGAGGAAGCGTGGTCGACCGTGACCAGCTTATGCTTGCGGCTTGGGATGAAGTGATGTTCGTCGATGACAATACGCTGACTGTGAACATATCACGCCTGCGACAAAAACTTGCTCAATTAGGTCTCTTCCACGTTTTAGAAACGGTGAGGGGACAAGGGTATCGGCTTAAACAGCCTGACACATCGGCATAAAAGGTGGTTTTATCATGTCGTATCGTTCCTGGTTCTTTTCGAGTATCGGATTGATCCTCGCACTTTTCACATTTGTCTTGTACGAGCACATCACAGGCGTCACATTCCCTTGGCAAGCGCTTTTGTATGCGTTTACCATAGCCTTGATCATCTGGGCAATTGGATTTACCTGGGAATTCCATATTCACAAAAAACGGCTGTTCGCCTGGCGTCATTGGCTTCGCGTACCGGATGATCGTTTTCTATCGCTCACCCCTAGCATAGACGGCGCCTCTCGGTTAGAAAGGATGATTATCGACGGGATCAGGCGGCGGGATAAACTTTGGCGCGATCGATTAGGGGCACAAGAAGATCAATTAACTTTTTTACATGCGTTCTCGTTACGTTTTGCACATCAGCTAAAAACGCCGCTCGCCGCACTGTCCTTACTCCTCGAAGAAGCGCGGGCTCGTTCCGATACACATGAACTTGTCGCCACATGGCCTTCACTGGAACAAGCGATGCGTGCCGAACTGGATCGATCGTCTGCGCTTCTCCAGCAGATGATCTCTACGGCTCGGATTACGCATATCGACGCCGATCTGACCATCAGCCGCTTTTCCGTAGAAGAACTTTTACGCGAGGTCATTAATGCTTATCGGGCGTCTTGGGTTGCCCACCATATTTATCCACGTCTTATCACCGATTTTCATTCGCGGAGAGAGAATCTCAGGAACTATGATCTGATCACAGTTGAACAAAAAATAGAAGGCCATCGAGAAGCGAAGAACACCGTTTTCAGAGAAGAAAGAGAGCGTCCATCCGATGTCGACCGAAGGAGGGATACTGTCGTAAGTGACCGCAAATGGTTGCGGCTGATATTCGAACAAATCATTCAAAACGCGCTTAAATACGGTCGCAAAGAAAGCGATCCGCAAGCGACTTTTTTGATTCATCTAGGAGAACATCTGTCATCCGAGTTAACACATAAATCTTCGGCTGGTTCGCCATCCGCGTCGCAATCGATACACGTTGCATTCATCGACAGCGGTCCGGGCATACCGGAAAGCGAGCTAAACCGTATTTTTGAACCGTTTTATACTGGAGAGAGCGGACGTAAAGCGTCCGCTTCAACGGGTCTCGGACTTTACTTGGCGAAAGAGGCGGCACGGGCAATCGGTGCTCAGATTAGCATCGAGTCGTCTCTCGGTATGGGTACGACCGTGCACGTCATCATTCCGCGCGACCATTTTTATGCCCCTGTTATCTATACGCAAAAACCGTAATGCACCAGGGATCACATGATACTTAAAAATTATACTTAAAAATTCGACGACCTCAGAAACCTTCAGTTGAGCTAATGTAATAAGTAACCGCAATTTTTAAGATTAATTAACTAATAATTAAATCTAATCTGATTTATAAAAAAGAAAGCACGATTGTGTTTGACACGTGAAGTGACAAAAATGTAAGGTTTCGAAGCCGTTTTGTTATTTTTCGTTAAGGTTATCCATAGGACATTTGTTTAAAATAAAGATGAAAAAACAGTGTGGATCAAAACGAAAACCGTGAGAAAAACATAAGGAGGTATGAAGTGTTGAACGAAGAACCCATCATTCAAGTTGAAGGTTTACAGAAAATATATGAATCGGCCGGTGGCGTTCATCATCAAGCCTTAAGAGGGCTAAAGCTCGATGTGATGAAAGGGACGTTCACAGCCATCATGGGTCCATCCGGTAGCGGTAAGACAACATTTCTTAACTTGATCGCCGGGCTGGATCGCCCCAGCGCTGGTTCCATCACCATTGCCGGTGAACGCATCGATCAAATGCCAGAAGGTATGATGAGCATCTTTAGACGCCGAGTGGTGGGATTTGTCTTTCAAGATTACAATCTGCTCGATCCGCTCACGGTCTATGAAAATATCATGCTTCCGATTGCCATCGATCGCCGTGTTACCCGCAAAGATAGTGAATGGATTATAGACTTATTAAAACGGGTTGGACTCGAAGAAAAAAAAGATCGTTTTCCGTATGAACTGTCCGGCGGTGAACAGCAGCGCGTCGCCATCTTGCGTGCCATCGCCTCTAATGCACAGATTATCCTCGCCGATGAACCAACAGGTAACCTTGACAGCGCCTCGAGTCGCGTGGTACTGGAAACTTTTTCGATGCTCCAGAAGATATACGGTAAAACAATCGTCATCGTCACACACGATCCGTTTGCGGCAAGCTATGCTGAACGCTTGTTTTTCTTAAAGGATGGCGCACGGTTTGCTGAATTGCATCGTGGAACACTGTCGCGCGAAGTTTTTTACCAGCACATCTTAGAAACGCTCTCGACGCTGGAGATGAGCGTTCATGTGCAATCACACCAGGAGGGATGAATGTGACATTCTGGAGTCTATACCGCCGTTATGTAAGGAGAAGATGGCGCTCCTATCTCGGTTATACACTGACGAGCGCCGGTCTTACGCTACTTATGTTAAGCGGTCTCGCATTTTTTTCGCTTTTGCAGGCGCCCCTTGAGGAGCAAACTGGCTGGTCTACGTCTTTAAAAGAAAGCTCGGAATTTATGTTACAGGTCGTGACCGTTTTATTGTTAAGTTCATCTTACATTCTGCTCATTTATTTTCACCGTTTATTTTTACAGGAGCATACACGATTTTTGGGCCTTTTAAATACGTTCGGTCTCTCACGTCGGAAGCGTTTTTCTCTCATTCTTGGGGAAAGCTTTTTGCTGGGTTGGATCGGCTATTTCGCGGGAACTGTGCTGACATTATTTTTAGGACCGCTCATTTTGTTGGCCCTTCAGGCCTGGTTTAAGATCCGTGTAGGTTTTGTATTTACGCTATCGATTACGCTCTGGCTTAAAGCTTTCATTGCTTTTTCTGCTTTGCTTTTGTCGGAAGGGCTCACCGTCGCGACGCTTTTCACCCGACGCTGGCCTAAGATGATGTTTCAGGCTGTATCGATCCCGGAAAAAGGTTTCCGGCCGAGTCTATGGTTGGGTCTTATTGCGATTGTGCCACTTGTCCTCGGTTATATACTGGCACTAACAGTGCATCCTGGACTATTAAACAGTAGCAATGGGTCGACCGTTGCATGGATGATCGTCTCCGTCGTTATCATCGCCCTCGACATCATCGGCACGTATGCGCTCAATGCCTATGGTCTGGCCGCTTTTTTGCGCCACTTTCGGATCCATAGCGGCCTTTCGCTCGTCTTAAGGGGGCGGGTGAGCGCGCGCTTGCGCTCGATGGTGGGGATGAATACGATCATCGCTATCTTTTTATCGATTCTCTTAGTGGCCATGGTCACTTTATCGACGATAAAAACCATCGTTTTCGAACAGGGTATGTTGACCGAACCGTATCCGCTCGTCATGAACTCTGTTTTTCCGCCTGTTACGCATGAAGCCAGTACCTTTTACCAACAAGCGGTTCAAAAGATGACGGACAGTCTGGAACGAGACGGATTTGCACCCGTGACGGCGACATCGCTGCGTATCTTCGCCGCGGAAATCGAGAAGGTTCCTTCAGATACTTCAGATACGGTGGAGGAGGATCATACCCGTCAGGTGGTCGATGCTTACCTTATACCCAGATCAGATTTTCTTAGGTGGCGTGAAGCGTACTTGAAAACGCATCCCGGAACGGCCAGTGCCGTGGGCGAACTTCCGGAGCAAGGCACAGGAGAGGCCATCATCTGGATGCACTTTTATAATCGTGAATTTATAAATATGGAAGAAAATTTCGGATATACCATCGGTCAGTCGTACGTCGTGCGACCGAACTTGACAAAACCCGATATCCGTCAAAGGTGGAAAACGCAAGGGGGAACGCAAGGTGCCGTATCTGATGCGGAAAACGCTCCTCTGGCGACGATTAAACTCAAAGGCCTACAAGGTTCGTATGCGAATCTGGACCTTCGATCGGGCTATGCGATGAGCCCTTTTTCCACCATGATCATTGGCGATGATGATTTTGAGCGTATCGCGGACAGGGCACCGGAGTGGGTCATCGAAAAGACGGCACTTTCGTATCCACACTGGGAATTAAGCAAGCCAACAATCGTTCGCGTGATGGACGAGCTTAATAAGGATTTTAAAGAAGATATTTGGATTGGTACGTCGGGGTTAGCGTTATATTTTCTCGAGCAATATCAAATGGTATCCATGTATGAGTTGGGAATCGGTATTGTCGCGCTTTTGTACCTCGTATCCGTCATGCTCATCGTTTTTTTGAAAAGCCGCGAGCGCATCGAAGAAGATCGCCGGGCACTTTACCAGCTCCATCGACTGGGCATGAGCTGGCAAGAGATCAAAAAGATCGTGCGCCGCGAATGGTACGGACTCGTTTTGCCACCGCTTATCCTGTCCATCTTAAATGTCGTGGTCGCCGCCCTTGATTTGTTGTCAACACTCAATCCGACCAACACCATGACAGCGTTAAATGAAGTGATGCCCATCGACTCAATTTTATGGAAAAATATGTTTATTTGGACAGTTGTCGTGATCGCTGTTGTACTTCTGATGTTCACAATCGGTGAAAAACTGAGAGAAAAGATGCTGGGACTGAAAGAACATCGCGAGGGTTAGATGAAAAGATTATTTTTTATTGATGAGTCCGTGGATCAGTGCCAAAGCATTCAACAAGTACTGGTCTCAACGTGTGTACTCCAAAGAGCGCTACTCTGGAACTGAGTTGAAAGAACAGAAGACTTTTGATGGTGTCTGGGTCAAGACATGGTCCGGAGATATCGCCCAAATCTTAAGAGAAGAATACAACATAAGACAAGATCTGAGGTTACGTGATAAGGCATGAACAGAAGCGGGAGCCGCTAACGAGGAAGGCATGGACGAACCTAGGAAAGAATAAGGGAGGTGTTTAATTAAAGCGCGGCTCCGCTTAGTCCTTGGTCATATGCAATTCAAATTCAATTTGGAGGTGACTTGAGATGCGCGTTATGACATCAGCTTAAGCTACACACTACGTATTGTGCTTGCATCGCTGTTGTTTGCTACTGTGATTTTGATGCTTAGTATGACGATCTCGAAGCCTGTGGAGGCATTCTTACATCCAGGGTCAACCGTTCAGTATCCGATTGAAGGGGGCACTAAATTTACCTTGGTGGGATGACGCTTACTATTATGCTCCACACTGCAATAATTAAACAAACGTTGTCTTGTGTATCGTGGGTCGAAGGTGAGAAAGGCAAGGTAGAGAGCTAATTAATACAAAATAATAACACGATCCCATCTTAATACGACGTGTTTTTTTAATTAAAATAATAAGGTACAGATAATAAAATACTGACGAATATCAACACAGCTGCATAGAGAAGGGACGGATAAGATAGTGCATAGGCTTATTGTAATTGTGGTTTCGGTGATACAGTTTACCCTTTTAGCTGTTATAGCCATAGTAATTACTGATTTGCACGATCGGTTTTTCCCTGACCAACTGAGGGTTAAATCAAAAATTTCTCTTGACTTTGGTCAGTCAGGCTGTCAATCGTCAGTGAAAATGTCACCTTAACTGTTCTTTGAAAATGTCATATACTCTGGCTGGGGTTTGTTAATGATCAGGAAACGTCGTACATCCGTCAAGGTTTCCTTGCGGCAATCGTCTAGTAACGATGGCTGGCGCCACCCTTGTTGACCGTCCCTTTCCGTTTCCCGGATAGGGAGAAAGGCCGCCCAGGCTTGTCAAGGCTCAAGGATTTATGCTATGCTGAAGCTGCTTCTGAGTCTTCCATGGTTTGCGCCATGGATGATTTTTAGCGGGCTTGCGTGGCGACGCAGGACTCGCTGTTTTTGTTTTGGGCTGGCGCTCAAGCCTTTGCGTTTCCCGCAATGCAAAAGCTTGTCCGTGATGCCAGACCAAAAG
>JAVERJ010000068.1:0-8994 GCA_034007185.1 Candidatus Carbonibacillus sp.
TGCTGCTATGAAGCGTGTGAAAGATGAAATGTCTGGGCGTGAACACTTGTCGTTTGGCGTATACGTATAAATGTAAGAATTTGGCACTCCTTATGGAGTGCTTTTGTGTTTTTTTAGACGCAAAAAAGAAGGAAAAACAACTTTTATGTCGAATACACTGGATGGTGCAAGGGCGATTGCTTAACATGCTTTTAGCAAACGGTGGAAACATGTAGACGTATCATTGGTCAGATCTTTTCAATTGTCAGATATAAGTGCAGAAATTGTCTAGAGGAGATGGGGCTTAAGGTGAAGATAAAAGGTCGACGGATGCCGATCGGGCGCATCCTCATCGGTGTGTTATTAAGCATACTCCTGCTTGTTTTGCTGGTGATCGGGAGCACCTATGTGTACTTTACCCGTTCGCTGCCGATGTTCAAAGGCGTCATCGATGATTTACCGGTGCGTGAGACGGTCGAGGTCTATCGCGATGCGTACGGCATACCACATATTTACGCTAAAAACTACGAAGATGTCTTTTTTGTTCAAGGTTACATACAGGCGATGGATCGTTTGTTTGAGATGGATGTATCTCGGAGGGCTGTGCGGGGACGCCTGTCTGAGATTTTTGGTCCAGATTATATCGAAGCGGATCAATTCTTATTGACCCTTGGATTTATACGCGATGCCGAGGTGAGCTATGCTGCTTTGTCGGAGGAGGCTCGCCGGTATTTGGAACGTTTTACGGATGGTATTAATGCTTATATCCATGCCCATAAGGGTGCGCTTCCACCTGAGTTTTCTCTCCTTCAGTACGAGCCAGCGCCGTGGACGCCGCTTGATTCGGTGGCCATCGGTAAGTACATGTCTTGGATGCTCGGTGGGAACATGCAAAATGAACTGTTAAACATGGCGCTTGTCGATGCGCTGGGCGCGGATAAAGCCGCGCTCCTTTTTCCAACTTACCCCAAAGACGGTATTGAGATTATGAAAAAAACATGGCAATCGGTCGGACTGGATAAAGCGGTGGCGCTTAAGCTCTTTGAGGCCATCGATCGAACCGAGCGCGGACGACTCGGTATCCCGGGTGAGGGTCTCGGGAGCAATAATTGGGTCATCGCTGGTAAACTGACGACCACCGGGCTTCCCATGTTGGCCAATGATATGCATCTCGAAATGAAAGCGCCTTCGATCTGGGTTCAACAACATCTCGTGGTCGAAGGGACAACCGAAGGGATGAATGTCACCGGTGTTATTTTTCCTGGTGCACCGGGCATTATCGTTGGCCATAATGCTTACCTGGCGTGGGGGGTGACCAATCTCGATCCGGATGTGCAAGATTTATATATTGAGACGCGTCATCCGGACGACCCAACTCAATTTTTATATAATGGGAAGTATGAAAAGGCCAAGCTGTATACGTATGAGATCCCAGTCAAAGGGCAAAAGACGCCCCTCTATCATACCGTAACGGTGACCCGTCACGGTCCGATCATATCGGATGTCTTCCATCAAACGGTGCCGCTTGCTTTGCGTTGGACGAATCAAGAGCCAACGCGGGAGTTGGAAGCGATGATTGAGTTTGACCGGGCGCGTACGTTAGAAGCATTTAAAGTGGCGATGGAAAAATTTAATGTTCCGGCCCAAAACTTCGTTGTAGCAGACAAGGAGGGTAATATTTTTTATCGTGCCAATGGTCTTATTCCGATCCGTAAAGAAGGAAACGGTCTTTTACCCGTACCGGGCGACACCGATCGTTATGAATGGACAGGATTTATCCCTTATGATAAATTGCCTGCAGTGCAAAATCCGGATATTGGGATGATCGTTACGGCCAATAATAAACCGATCGATGATTTGTACCCGTATTATTTGAGTGCGGATTGGGCTCCCCCCTATCGAGCTGAGGCGATTACGCAAACGCTTGAAGCATTGTTACAAACAAAAGGAAAACTTTCGCTCGACGATGTGTTATCCGTGCAACTATCAACACGCAATGTACAGGCTGAACGTTTGGCGCCGGTGCTCTTAGCTGCGCTCGATCGTGCCGCCCTTGAGGGGACAGCCAAAGAAGCGTATACCTTCTTAAGGACATGGCTTTTAAATCATCCCCAAGATGAAGCCGGTCAAGTCGGGCCAATGATATACTATGCCTTGTATGAAGCGCTTCTGCAAGAGACGTTTTTACCTGTGTTACACGATCAGACCTTGTTTGAACGTTATGTTGCTTATGGACACGCTGTCAATACGCTGGATCGATTTTTATTGGAAGATGAGCGCTGGTTCAAAGATGTTTTGGATCTGGGTGAGACAGGCCGTGAGCGCCTGATTCAAGAGGCTTTTATCAAGGCTACAGAGACTTTGAAAGAAGCGCTGGGTGCTTATCCCGCGACTTGGCGGTGGGGACGGCTTCATACACTGAGCTATAAGCATCCTTTAGGCGGTGTCCATCCCTTGCTTGAGCGCGTGTTAAACCGTGGACCGTATGCTGTGAGTGGCTCCCCAGTCGTGCCGATGGCTGCAAGTTATCCGTTGAGTAAGCCTTATACCGTTACGTCTAGTGCGCCTTGGCGCTACGGTGTTTCTTTGGCTGGGATGGAGGGTCGCGATATTTTGTTTGGAGGGGCCATCGGTCATCCCTTGAGTCGACATTATGCGGATCAGTTACCCCTTTGGCGTGCTGGAAAATATAAACCACTTTTATTTGAGCGAAAAGATGTAGAACAAGCTGCCGGTGGTAGCAAGCGTCTGCTTCGTTTTCTACCGTCCGGTTCACCGGAACAACCGTTGTCCCCCTCCGCTCGGCGCGCGCTTTAAACATCATGGTGCGCGTCTCTTTCTCTTTTCAAACATAAACAAGCGTGATATAGTGGAAATAACATGAACACATATGAGGGAGGGACTACCATGCCTTTTCGAATGTTTTTAGATACGCACATGATGTGGGGCTTGCTGTTGGTTTTCTTTGTCCTAGCGCTTGCGTTGCCACGGCAAGGTTGGCCGTTGATGCTGTTGCGTCTTTTTTATCTGGTCATGATCATCAGTGGCGTGGGAATGTTGATCGCCCTTCAGTTTCCTGTGTTTTATGTGGTCAAAGGGCTTTTGGCGCTCGTTTTAATTGGAACCATCGAGATGGTGTTGGCCCGTCGTAAAAAGGATTCGGTTTCACCGATACAGTGGGCAGTACTGCTTATTTTGCTCGTCCTCGTACCGCTGATGGGTTATCAAGTGATTCATTTTTAATAAAAAATACGTTTCCGAAGCGCCGCTTCAAGGGCGCTTTTTTTATTTGAAACAAAGAGAACATATGTTTTAAAAAACGGTTGAGCGTGCTATAATAAAAACATCTAAACATACGTTCTAAAAAATCGGCTCAGGGGGCGTCCATCTTGACACAGCGTGTTATTTTTCTAGCTGATATGGAATCGTTTTTTGCTTCTGTGGAGGTGGCTGAGCGGCCAGAGCTCTCCGGACGACCGGTGGTGGTGGCAGGCGATCCTACACGACGGCATGGTATTATTTTGGCGGCGACGAAAGAAGCGAAACGCTGTGGTGTGAAGACTGCGATGCCGATCTTTGAAGCGGAACGTCTCTGTCCAGAACTGGTGATCGTGCGGCCGCGCATGGCGCGCTACATTGAGGTATCCTTGATGATCAGTAATATTTTATACCGTTATTCCGATCAGCTTGAACCTTATTCGATTGATGAACAATTTTTAGATATGACCCATACCTTACACTTATTCGGGACACGAGAAGCTGTTGCTCGACAAATACAAAAGGCTATTTTAGAAGAAACAGGGGTGCGGGCGCGCATTGGGGTAGCACCGAACAAATTGTTGGCCAAGATGGCTTGTGAGGTGCGAGCCAAGAAGTTGCCTGAAGGGATTTTTGTGACGGATGGCCGAGACATGAAGCAGTGGATGCACCCTTTACCCGTCGAAGAACTGTTTGGCGTCGGTGCACGGATGAAGCGGCACTTAAACGGGCTCGGTATTCGTACCATTGGACAGTTGGCGCATTTTCCTCGAGAACGTCTGCGTCGCCGGTTTGGGGTGGTGGGAGAGCGTCTATGGCGGCATGCCAATGGGATCGATCCATCACCGGTAACACCGCTGGATGAAGAGGTGCAAAAAGGGATTGGCCATGGGGTGACCTTGCCGTATGATTATCGCGATCGACGGGCTATCACAGTGGTGCTTTTGGAGCTTACGGAAGAAGTGTGCCGGCGGGCGAGACAACATGGGCTTAAAGGACGAACGGTTTTTTTAGGGGTACGCGGTGCGGATTTTACGAAGTCGAGCGGTTTTGGGCGACAGATGAAGCTTTCCGAGGCGACTTTCTTGACTTCGGAAGTTTATCCAGTTGTACGCATGCTTTTTGATCGTTACTGGCAAGGGCAGGCGGTGCGCCAACTTTCAGTGGCATTGGGAGATTTGGAAAAGCATGAGGATGCACAGCTGACGCTTTTTTACGATCGCATGCGGGCTTCTACGTTGGCTTATACCGTCGATCGCCTTAAGGCGCGTTTTGGAGCAACGAGCGTCTTGCGGGCGGTTTCTCTCCTCCCAGGTGCGATGAGCTTTGATCGCGCCCGAAAAATCGGTGGGCATGAGGCTTTATGAACCGTATCAATGCGCATCAGCATCTTCCAGCTCACACAGGTGAAGGACGAAAGGAGTAAACATCGAATGAATACATTTAAAAAGGTTTCCCCAAAGTCTTATGACAGCGCGTATCCAAAAGAGCAGCACGCAGATCTGGTGATGGAGGAGAGGGATGCGGCTGAGCGTTGGTCTGCTTCAAATATTTGGCAAGGCAGTCGGATGATGCTGCCCGAGCACCGCGCAGCGCTTTCCGATTGGTTGAGACATCAAGCGGACGTTGAACCACCGGAACTTTCGGAAGATGCGCTGGCTGACCTGGAGCGCGCTTTTCAAGCAGCGTTGACAGGGCGAAGGTATGTGGAGATGCGCTGGTATGATCGTCATCTGCGACGTGTGCGTACAGCCCGGGGTCAGCTGCTGAGCGTCGATGCTGCTTGTCGGATATTATTTTGGCAAAGGGAAGGTGCGTATACGATCGAGCGGTTGCCGATGGATGTCCTTTTGGGGCTCACGTTGCTAGAAAATGGTGAAAGATAAATGATGAAAGATGTTGAAGACAAAGTCATTGTTTTATCATAACGTTCATGATATGATAAAATTGTAACCAATAGGGGAAATCATGGAGGGAGTTATGTGCCGGAGATTGTCTTATTAAGTCGTTTGCAGTTTGCGATTACGATTATTTATCATTTTTTATTCGTGCCTTTGACACTCGGTCTGATCTTGATCGTAGCGGTGATGGAAACGCGTTATGCTCAAACTAAAAACGATCTTTACCGGCGCATGGCTGATTTTTGGGGGAAGCTTTTTACGATTAATTTTGCGCTGGGTGTCGTCACAGGCATTACCATGGAGTTTCAATTCGGGACAAACTGGTCGGAATATTCGAAGTTCATGGGAGATATTTTTGGAGCCCCCTTGGCGATTGAAGCGCTCGTTGCTTTTTTTCTAGAGTCCACCTTTATTGGCGTATGGATCTTCGGTCGCCATAAATTTCCCCAGCTTCGCGCCTTTGCTATCTGGATGGTGCTCATCGGGACGACGCTTTCTTCGCTGTGGATTATTACGGCCAATGGCTTTATGCAACATCCGGTTGGCTATACGCTCGTCGATGGACGGGTGCAGCTAACAGATTTTGCTGCGGTTGTTTTCAATCCGTACGTATGGTATATGCTCGTGCATACATTGATTGCCAGTTATATCGTAGGCAGTTTTTTTGTGCTTGGAATCAGTGCATATCATTTATTGCGCGGACAGGAAATCAATTTTTTTCAAAAGTCCTTTAAGTACGCTTTGATCATCGCTGTTATAGCATCGATCTTCGCGCCGCTTACTGGTCATTTATCCGGTCTGAATGCGGCGCGTGTCCAACCGATTAAAGCGGCAGCATTTGAAACGATTTGGGAATCGGGATCACGCATGCCTTTTCATCTTTTTACGTTGCCAAAATTTGGAAATGATGGTAATTTAATCGAATTCGGTGCCATTCCTTATTTGGGCAGTTTTTTGTATACGAATTCACCTTTTGGAGAAGTACAAGGGCTGAACACAGTACCGATCAGTGAGCGCCCTCCTGTTTGGATGGTGGCATGGGCTTTTCGCGGGATGGTCGGTCTCGGCGTTCTTTTTGTCGTTGTCGCTCTGTACACGTGGTATCAGTATGCTCGGAAACGATTGTTCAAAGCACGACGACTGCTTAAGCTTCTGGTGTACATGATTCCCTTGCCTTATTTGGCGATCAATCTCGGTTGGGTTGTGACCGAAGTGGGCCGTCAGCCTTGGATTGTCTATGGACTGATGAAGACGACCGATGCGATCAGTCCCATCTCGATCGGAGAGATTATTTTTTCATTGGTTGGTCTCGTTGTCTTTTACACTTCACTCATTGTTGCCGATATATATCTCCTCATGAAAGTCGCGCGAGAAGGTCCGGAACAGCCGCTGAGCGCTGAAGGTGGACGTATACCATCGAAAGCATCTGCACACACCGCAAGTGACGCGCCAGGACATTAAGTGTTCGTCAAGAGACATGACGCATCGTCCCACGAATCATTAAAAATTATGGAAACGGTGGTGCGCATCGTGAACGTAGATTTCTTGGCGATTCTATGGTTTGGGCTTTGGGCGCTTTTATGGATTATTTATTTTACGCTTGATGCTTATACATTGGGTATCGGTATGCTTTATCCCTTTATACAAAAACATGAGCATGAAGGTCGACAGTTACAGGAAGCGGTAGGACCGTTTTGGAATGGGAATGAAGTATGGCTGATTACTGCAGGAGGAGCAACATTTGCTGCTTTTCCGCTCGTGTATGCCGAGATGTTCTCCATGCTCTATGTCCCGCTTTTTCTTATATTATTCGGTCTATTTTATCGGGCCATCGGTTTGGAATTTATGGATAAACGACCTTATTTTTTTTGGCGGAAACTGTGGATGTGGGCTTTTTTTGGAGGGAGTGTAATTGTGACTTTCTTGCTAGGCATCGCTTTTGCCAATATGTTTTATGGATTTCCCTTTACCGCAATGGAAAATCATGTCAATCTTATGCAGTTACTCCATAGCTATGGCCTATTAGGTGGTTTAACCTTTGTAAGTCTTGCGCTTCTTTCTGGATTACTCTGGACGAATGTAAAAGTATCCGGTGCGCTTCAAACGCGTACCCGTAATGTAGCGATCTATTTCTGGTTGGTAGCGCTCAGTCTTTTTTCGCTGTGGATGGTTGGGACGGTCAACCAGACAACACTTTTTAACAATTACAATCGCTTCCCTTTGCTGTATGGTGTTCCCGTGCTCGCTTTTATCAGTTTATTGTTGGTGTCGTGGTTCATCATCAAAAACCGAGGGATGCTGGCTTTTTTAAGTGTGTCACTGACGATTGTTTTAACATTTGCGACCGGCTTTATCGGCATGTTCCCGCGCATGCTCATATCGAGGCTGGATCCTTCAGCTAGCATAACATTATATGAAGCACACGCTTCCATGCTCACCCTTACCATCATGCTCATCGTCGCTGGTGTGTTTGTACCGATCGTTGTCGCCTATCAGCTGTGGGCGTATCGACTTTTTAGCCAAAAAATCGATCCAGACGAAGCGAAAGGCTACAGTTGATGGATGAATTTCGTTGCTCATCTTTTTTTATAGAAAATCGAATGAAAAATGTATCATTATCAATGAGAATCATTTGCTTGTATCGTTTCCTTGAAGTATGATACAATAAAAACCAAGGAAGGGGGCGTAATTATGAGTGACGAAGCATTGTTACAGCTTGCGCCAATTGAATTCGTTGGGGTAAACGACGAAGAAGAGCAAAAACGTATCGTGGATGCGCTAATGAATGTCATCGATCCGGAAATCGGTATGGATATTGTTAACTTAGGTCTTGTCTATGAAGTGCACGTCGAAGCTAAGAAACTTACAGTCATTATGACGCTAACGGCGATTGGCTGCCCACTGGCAGGAACGATCGTCAATGATGTCAAACAAGCGATTCAAGTGCTTGGTACGTATGAGGATGTCGATGTAGAGATCGTCTATTCACCGCCGTGGGATCGGGATCGCTTGTCCCGTGTGGCAAAAATGGCACTCGGTATGTACTAATCGTTGATCTTAAGGATACCCGGTTTGAAAGCTTCATCAAACGCCTTGTCCGTGTGAAGGGACAAGGCGTTTTTGCATAAAGTGTGCGAGATGGGGATGTAGTTAAAGGTCTGGATCGTCTGATGGTTTCATTCTGATGGTTTCATCCCGTCATCTTGCTTCTTTTTTTCTTTGACCGATCATGGTTTGGCGATTTTTTTGGGCTGGAGGGAACGTTTTTTTTGCGTCTGGAAGTGCTTTTTTTCTTCGTTTTGCTTGATTTCTTGCGGGCTGATTTTTGGGTTGACGGATTGTCTTGAGTTGTGGCGTCATCAGCTGTGCCCCCTAAGTCTCCCAAGCCACCGGAGAGAAGTCCGAGCAGGCCTTCGATATCTATGGCGGAAAGGGCTTTTTGGACATTGCCGGCTACTGTACCGAGCTGATTGATGGTTTGAGCGATTTTTTGGACATTATCCATCGCTGTTCGTATGGTATTGAGGCCTTGTGTCACTTTGCTAACATCTACATTTTTTAAGGTATTCATGAGTTCTAACCAATTTAAAGGTGTATTGCCACCACCGGTACCGCCGCCACCCAAGCCCCGTCCGAGCGCACCGAGATTGAAAAGACCGCCGCCTTTCGTCGGTGGAGACGGTACCTGTCCAAATGACCCGGAGGGGTTATGCGGTGCCCCCAAAGGTGCACGCCAACCCGGTGTATGGGTAGGGGGAAGGGCACGTCGTGGCGTAGGTCCAAGCCCGAATGTCCCGCCAAAGCGTCCGGGAGGCATACCTTGCTGGGGTGGCGTTGCCTTGGCGCCGGGAATGAG
>JAVERJ010000069.1:0-8877 GCA_034007185.1 Candidatus Carbonibacillus sp.
ACATTTTACTAGGTAGACACTTTAAAAGGAGAACAACGACGACATTATGGATGTATCTTTGTTTGATTACGATCTACCAGAAGAACGCATTGCCCAGTCGCCGCCAAAGGAGCGCGGTGCATCGCGGCTCATGGTTCTTTCTCGAAAGACGGGCGATATACGACACGCGCAATTTGCCCAATTCGGGCAGTTTTTACAACCGGGCGATGTGCTCGTGATCAATGACTCCAAAGTCATTCCTGCGCGTCTCATTGGCCAGAAAAAAGAGACCGGCGGTGTCGTGGAAGTCCTTCTGATTGAGCCACGGCATGAGGCGGATACATGGGAAGTGCTCATCCGCCCAGCGCGGCGTGTGCGTGTCGGTACGCGGCTTTTTTTTGGACGCGAGGCGATGTTAGAAGGTGTCGTCAAAGAGCGCCTTGAAGATGGGGGCGCGGTGATGACCTTCCATTATGAAGGCAACTGGGATAAGCTTTTAGACCGCCTGGGAGAGATGCCGCTTCCTCCATACATTCGAGAGACTCTCAATGATCCTTCGCGTTATCAAACCGTTTATGCGACACATGCTGGTTCAGTGGCTGCCCCGACGGCCGGATTGCATTTTACGGAATCGCATCTTCAAACCTTAATCAAACAAGGGATCGATGTCGTGCGGGTGACCCTCCATGTCGGCATCGGTACCTTTCGTCCGGTCAAGGTTGACCACGTGGAAGCGCATACAATGCATCATGAGCGCTACACCATCCCTGAAGAGACTGTCGCACGTATTGACGAAGCCAAAGCCAAACACCAACGCGTGATCGCCGTCGGTACGACCAGTTTAAGAACGCTGGAAGGCGCTTATCATCAGTATGGTCGCCTTTTTGCGCATCAAGGGAAGACGGATGTATTTATATATCCAGGATTTAAGTTTCACGTTGTCGATGCGTTACTCACCAATTTTCATCTACCGCGCTCGACACTTCTCATGCTCGTCTCTGCCTTTGCCACACGAGAGTATATTTTGGCCGCGTATCAGGAGGCGATCCAAGAAGGGTACCGTTTCTTTAGTTTCGGTGATGCGATGCTGATCATTTAATGGATGTATTGCATTTTCTTTTATGTATTTGATAAAAGGGATGAGCAGGAGAAATGTTATTTGAGACGAATAGTACAATGAGCGCTCAAAGAGAGGGTGGCTGATGTCGACGTTTCATTTTGAACTCATCAAGGAAGACAAAAAAACAGGGGCACGGCTGGGGCGACTGCATACACCGCATGGTGTGATTGAAACACCGACCTTCATGCCCGTTGGGACACAGGCGACGGTCAAAGCCATGACGCCGGAAGAACTTCGAGAGATTGGGGCTCAGATCATTTTGTCGAACACCTACCACCTGTGGCTTCGACCTGGCGAAGATCTTATTGCAGAGGCTGGTGGGCTTCATGCTTTTATGCATTGGCCTTATCCGATATTAACCGATAGCGGTGGATTTCAGGTGTTCAGTCTGCAAAAAATACGGAAGATCACTGAAGAAGGTGTGTATTTTTCTTCACATCTTGATGGGAGACCGCTGTTTATGTCGCCGGAAGTGTCCATTCAAGTACAAAATGCGTTGGGTGCAGATATCATTATGTCTTTTGATGAATGTCCGCCCTATCCGGCCGAACGATCGTATGTCAAAGCATCGATGGAGCGGACACACCGTTGGGCAGAACGAGGACGACAGGCACATCAAAGAAGTCATGATCAAGCGTTGTTTGGCATCATCCAAGGTGGGATGTACGCAGATTTACGTAAAGAAAGCGCTCGAACATTGGTCGCGATGGATTTTCCAGGATATGCCATTGGCGGTTTATCCGTCGGTGAGCCGAAAGAGATGATGTATGCCATGCTCGAAGAAACAACCCCGCTCATACCGCGTACAAAACCGCGTTATTTAATGGGCGTTGGTTCTCCCGATGCGCTCATTGAAGGTGTGATCCGCGGGGTCGATATGTTCGACTGCGTGCTTCCAACGCGGATCGCACGAAATGGTACGCTGTTTACACATGATGGGCGATTGGTCATCAAAAACAGCCGGTACGCGCGTGATTTTTCGCCACCCGATCCCGACTGTTCATGCCATGTCTGTCAACATTATTCACGTGCTTATATGCGCCATTTGTTCCGAGCAGAAGAGATTTTGGGCATTCGTCTTGCCACTTATCACAACTTGTACTTTTTGATACAATTGATGTCAGAGATTCGCGATGCCATTCGTGAAGATCGCCTATTGGATTTTCGAGAGGATTTTCTTGGACGTTATTATGCCAAAGATCCACATCGCGCCTTTTAAGCTTTTATAAGCTCTTAATAAGGCCGTAAAAGTGTGTGGACCAATCAGAAGGGAGTCTATGATGATGACAGTGTTTTCTAGCATGTTGACACAAGCTGTGAGCTTTTCGGGAAATTGGGCGGGTGGCGCTCAAGCGGCAGAGAACCCTTACGCTCAGTATAGCAGTCTTATTTTCTTAGTCGTGATGTTTGCGCTTTTTTACTTCATATTGATCCGACCGCAACAAAAGAAACAAAAAGAAAGGAATAAAATGCTTTCTTCACTTTCTCGCGGCGACCAAGTTGTGACAATTGGCGGATTGCACGGGACCATCGATTCCATTCTCGATGAGAAAGTCATTTTAAAAGTCGGTGATGGTGTGCGCTTAACATTTGATCGCGCGGCCATTGGCAGCGTGCAAAAAAAGACAACTGCGACAGAAACGAAAGACGCTTCGAAATAAATGATGATGGACGCGCATGTTGAGAGCGCTTCAAAGAAATCGATGTTATGAACGACTGTTTAAACCGATGGCGCCACCGAGCGCACTGACGAGCACAGCTAGCAACATAATCAAAAGGACACGTAAACCGGGCAACAGTCCAAATGCTAAAAATCCAATGAGCACAAGAAGCAAGGCATAACCTATGCCGAGTCCTGCGCCATACCAGAAGCCGCGTTCAGGCACATTTCTTCCGAGGATAAAGGATCCGATCATGAGGGCAACAAGGTGTAAACCGTACGTCACCGGTAGCGCGTGACCTTCGCGCACCAAACCGCTCCAGATCAAGATCGACATGACGATGCTTCCACCGATGACAATCGCGACCATCGTGCCGAGAGACCGTAAATAAAGGCGCCAGATATTGAAAGACATCCTTTCACCTCCTTTCTTCTGAGGGGATATTTGTACCACATTATGATCTGTTGCTTCAGTTTATGCTTTCGGTCTTTTTGCGCCTGCGCGCTGGAACGCATGATCATTCATGGTGAGACGCATCGGACGCATGATCGTTCCAGCATTGGTATGAACTTCCACACATCGCCATGCATACAACGTACTTTTTCCGTGAGACTATAACATGGACTCATGGAAAGGAGCGGTGTCGGTGCAAGAGACCTTAACAATGCTGGTACGCACCATGGTCATGTACGCTTTTATTTTGATCATTCTACGGCTGATGGGGAAGCGGGAAATCGGAAAACTATCGGTTTTTGACCTTGTTGTATCCATCATCATCGCCGAGATCGCTGCGCTTACCATCGACGATACAGAAATGCCTTTATATAAAGGACTTTTACCCATTGCGCTCTTAGCGGTCATTCAAATCGTTTTTTCTTTTCTCTCTTTAAAAAGTAGACGCTTTCGGGAATGGTTAGATGGCAAACCATCGCTGATTATCGATCGGGGTAAGATTCGAGATCGAGAGATGGCCAAGCATCGTTACAATATGGACGATTTGTTGATGCAGCTGCGCGAAAAAGATATCGGATCGGTGGCCGATGTTGAGTTTGCTTTTTTGGAGCCGACAGGTAAGCTTTCAGTGATCAAAAAGCACGAAAAATCACCGGTGACTTATGAAGATATGGGCATCAAGCAAACGAAAAGCGCGATGCACTTACCATTGATCATTGACGGTGAGATTGATCAAGAGAACTTAAAACGTCTTGGAAAAACGGAACTTTGGTTAAAGCAGCGTTTGAAGGCGTTTGGTAGCACGGATTTTAGTAAAGTAGCTTTTGCCAGCGCTGATGAAGATGGCAATATGTATGTCGATTATAAAGATAAACCGCCCCGACCGAAACGATGATGTCACGAGCGGTTGATGTACGGGCGTCCGGTGAACTATGTGAAGCGCTCAAACAACCATGAGCGCATGTACCTTGCCATCAGCATCATGGAAAGGTATAGCGCTTGAGGGGTTTTTGGGTCGGCTACCGACGTCTGAAAAGCTGGATCATGCGTTGGAGATCTCGCGCTGTGATAAGGCCAAAGAAACGATAAAGGAGCGCTGTTAAGACAAGGAGCAAGCTAAAAGCAAGGACGAGCCCCATCCACGGAAGCGTTTCCTTAAGCGGTAAAAGCATGTGGAGCAAAAGGGCGACGACGAAGGCCGTCGTCAGACTGAGAATCTGATCTTTCCAAGGGATACGCCAAGCTAAAACGCGCCTTAAGCGGTCGATATGCAAGCATGTCGTCAGGACAATGCTCATATCAACCGCTAAGGCTACGCCTTTCATGCCCAATGTTGTCCAAGGAATGATGAGCGCGATGGTCGCTAACCGGCCAGCCGAACCGATGAGCGTATGAAAAAACGTGATGCGTTGTAGACTCATACCTTGTAAGGCTGAACCCAAGGGCCCTTGTACATAAAGGAGCGGAGCAAATGGAGCGATCCAGAGCAAGTATTCAGCGACACGCTCTTCTCCAAAAAGCAAAAGGGCAAGCGGTTTGCGAAATACGATCATAAATGCAACCAATGGCATACTGATGGCAGCAATAAAGCGGAGCGATTGATTGAGCCGTCGTATGATGAGCTTTTTGTCCTGGACGATATACGCACGGGATACGGCTGGAATCAAGGAAACGGCCAAAGGGTATGTGAATGTTGTTGGAAACCAAATTAAAAACATAGCCAGCCCATTTAACGCCCCATAGGCTTGGACAACCTCGTTTTTAGAAGCACCTGACACTTCGAAACTCCACACGACAAGCGATGGTTCTAGGGCATAAGCGAGTGTGCCCACGATACCCGTAAGACCCACTGGATAGGCGATGCGCCATAAGGCTGGAAAAAGCGTCCAAAGATTGGAGGGCTTTTTTGGATTGACGTCGGCTGGGAAAGGGTGCGCGGATGGTAGCTGTTTTTTGTAACGTTGTTTTTCTTTCCACATGGGATAAATGAGCCAGAGCAATCCAAACCATTCACCCATGCTGATGGCCAGCATCATGCCGGCGGCGGCCTTCCCTGTGCCTAAAGGTTCGAGCATAGAGGCGAACATGAGCATCGCCACCGTGCGCATGAGTGTTTCCATAATGCTACTCCAAGCGGGTGGGCGCATCTCCGATAAGCCTTGATAATACGCGCGATAGGTCGAAGCAATGCTAATCGGCAAAATGCTGACAGCGACCATTTGAATCGTATAGGTCGCTTCCGGATGCCGTAAATAATACGTAGCCAAAAACGGTGCAAATAGAAAAACGATGGCGCTCAAGAGTCCCCCGGTCATGATAGAGATCATTAGACCAAGTCGGAACAACCGTTGAATCATCTCTATGTCACCGCGTCGACTCGCTTCGGCAATGCGTTTACTTAGAGCCACGGGTAAACCAAAACGCGCGATGGTGATCAGCAAAATCAGTAAGGGATAGGTCATTTGGTAAAGGCCAATCGCCTCCATGCCTACGAAACGCGGAAGGATAAACTTAGGAAGCGAGCCTACAATGCGACTCATGAGACCCGCGATGATAAGGGTGATCGTTCCGGCGAAAAATGACTGCATGGCATTCACTCTCTTTGCTATGATGAGATCAAACGAATATGTCTAAAAAAACTTGTCTCCTTTTTTATATGGTTCGTTGTTCCAAAACATGCTTAAGCGCGAGGAGGAAGATGATGGTGCAAGATGATTCGAACGAACAGACGGTAGCGTTTTCCAATCTATCACCAGAAACGCGCGCTTCTTTAAAAGCTTTATGTCAGAAAAAAGCTGAAGAATTCAAAATGTTGGGTTATAATGTCTCTTCTGATGCGATCTGGACGTATATCGAACATCGTTTTAAAACATCAGCCAAGTTGTATGAGATCGTCGAAGTTTTGCTTCATCTGCGCATACAGACGTGGATGCAGTATGCAACCAAAGAGGCTTTTATGTCAACGGATTCATGGGACTTACTTCTTTAAAAGCGTCATCGTTTGACACTTTCTGTTGTAGGAGCCTATAATAAAAAGGCATTTATGTGTGAAGAGATCCTTATTCTGAGATCCTTATTCTTGGAAAAGATCCTTAACCTTAAGGAGGCAAGTCGTGTGCGCATCTGGAATCGTCTGACGACTTTTATGATCGTCGTTCTTTTGCTTTTTGCGGTTATGGGAGCAACGATCAGCCCTATCTTAAAAGGCATGACGTTGGGGTTAGATTTACAAGGTGGATTTGAGATTTTATATAAAATTGAGCCGTTACAGGGTGAGGCGGTCACGCCCGACCTACTGAATCAGACACAGACCGTGTTACAAAACCGAATTAATTTTTTAGGTGTATCCGAACCCGTGATTTTGACAGAACCGCCGGATCGTTTGCGTATCCAACTGCCAGGTGTAACCAGTGCGGAAGAAGCACGGAAACTGTTGGCGACACAAGCGCGTCTCACCTTTCGCAATACACAAGGGCAAGTTTTGCTCACGGGAGCTGATCTTAAAGAAGGCTCGGCTCAGGTCGGTTTTTCTGATAAAACGAACGCGCCTGTAGTGACGTTAACCTTTAAGGACCCACAAAAATTTGCAGAGATTACGAAACAATATTTGGGACAACCCATTGGCATTTATCTCGATGAAAACCTCATCCAAGCACCGACCGTGCAAGCTGTGATTACCAATGGGAAAGCGGAGATTTCCGGACAAAAAGATGTGAAAGAAGCGAAGCAATTGGCTGCGCTACTCAATGCTGGCGCCCTTCCGGTCAATCTTAAAGAACTTTCTTTTACTTCCGTCAGCGCGACACTCGGTCAATTGGCATTAAAACATGGCATAGAAGCAGGCATTCTGGCGCTTATTTTTATCGTGATCTTTATGCTCGTCGTCTATCGTTTACCGGGGTTGGTAGCTGTCATTACGCTCACCGTCTATGCGTATCTCGTCTTTTTCTTCTTATGGGGATTGCAAGCGACGCTGACGTTGCCCGGAATCGCTGCGTTGATCTTAGGTTTAGGGATGGCCGTCGATGCGAATATTATTACGGACGAACGCATTAAAGACGAGATTCGCAGTGGCAAGTCGATTGCTTCTGCCCTACGGACCGGTGGACGAAAAAGTTTTCTTACGATCATCGATTCGCACGTGACAACGTTTATTGCTGGCGCTGTGCTGTTCGTATTTGGAACGAGTGCTATTCGTGGGTTTGCTGTCATTTTGATGTTAAGCACCGTCTTAAATCTTCTCACCAACGTCGGGCTGGCCCGGCTATTACTGAGTATGTTGGTTGGCAGTGGACGCTTTAATAAGCTGAGCTTTTTTGGAGTGAAAGACCATAAAGGTCAGGCTGGGACGTTTGAACCTTTTTACAATCGTTTTGATTTTGTAAAAAAACGGCGTTTGTTTTTCTTAATCTCTGTGGTTCTTCTTGTCGTGGGTGTTGGCGCTTATCTTGTGCACGGTCTCAATCTCGGTGTTGACTTTACCAGTGGGACACGCGTTGAAGCGCTCGTTGGACATAGCTTTACCGATCAAGAAGTGCGCACGGCCCTTACGAAAGCCAATCTTGAACCATCGGTGATCGAGCGGACGGGTAGTGGTGAAACGACATCGGTGGTCATGCGCTATAAAGGTACACTGACCCAAGACGAGGAAAAAGCCATTGCCGAAGCATTAAAGGCCCATTTTCAAAAAGATGTAACGCTGACCGTCTCCACGATCAGCCCAGAAGTCGGTCGAGAACTCGCCAAAAAAGCCATTTATTCACTTTTGATCGCTTCTTTAGGCATCGTGCTCTATATGGCATTGCGTTTTGAGTATCGTATGGCGGTGACAGCCATAGTGAGCATCTTAAATGTCGTCATTACGGTCATCGGCCTCATTGCCTTTTTAAATGTTGAAGTGGACATTACGTTTATTACGGCGCTCCTCACCATCGTTGGTTATTCTATCAATGATACGGTCATCATCTTTGACCGCATACGGGAAAACTTAAAATCGGCGCGCTTGAAGCGCATCGAAGATGTCGAAGCACTCGTGAACAAAAGTATACGCCAAGTTTTTGTCCGTTCTGTCAACACTGTGGCGACGGTTTTATTTGCAGCGCTCGCGCTTCTTGTTTTCGGAGGCCAAGGCTTGTTCCTGTTTGCGCTCACATTGACCATCGGTCTTTTCCTCGGGGCCTACTCTTCTATTTTTACGGCTGCACAACTGTGGGTTGAGTGGAAAGAGGGAGAGATCCGTTCGGGTCGCCTCAAAACAGAACCGACAGCATGAGGAAAGATCACCGGTGGGGTGTGTGTTGGGCATGTGACATCGCGCCCTCGGTTCTCTATGGTTTACGGTATCTGCCTTAAACATGGTCGAACAGATCAAGATGAAGGTTTAAGGTCGATGAAGGATGTGACGTTTGAATGGGGCAAGATCTTTCCTCCAAAGTTTTTATGACTGTGTCTAAAAATGTTTTAGACACATGGGAGGATCAATTTGTTTCGTTTATGAAGACGCGATCGCGTTGGCTGACGGAAGCGCAAATGTCATCAGAGCTCGGTAACCCGTATTTATTTCAAGGGATGCCGCGCCTTGTGGAACGCATCGAACAAGCTCGGACCGAAGGTCAGCGCGTGCGTGTCGTCGGTGATTATGATGCTGACGGTGTACTGTCGACC
>JAVERJ010000070.1:0-8713 GCA_034007185.1 Candidatus Carbonibacillus sp.
AGTTATGGGGCGGCGGGCATGCAATTTGCGGCAAATGTCCCCTTGGAAGTGTCTCGAGTGGTCATGGCCTCGATTTTATTTTTTGTGGCTGCTGCGCAGCTTGTACGAACGCTCTATGCTTCGACCGTGGGGCGTGTTAAACGCATCTTTTCGGATCGTGAGGTGAATCGATCTTGACATTGATCATCGCTCAATTAATGAATATAACCCTTGTGTTTTCAACAGCTCTGATTTTTGCGGCCATGGGCGGTATTTTTTCGGAACGTTCGGGGGTCATTGCTCTGAGTCTAGAAGGTTATATGATCGGTGGCGCTTTTTTGGCTGCCGTATCCGCACATATGTATGAACAGTTCGGATGGGGTGCTGCCTCTGCTTATCTGGCTTTTGTTACGGCGATGATTGCCGGCATCTTACTGGCACTGATTCACGCGCTGGCAACTGTGACATATGGTGCTGATCAAGTCGTAAGCGGTGTTGTCATAAATTTTTTGGCGGCAGGTCTAAGTATTTTTTTGGTCAAAGTGCTCTATGAAGGTGCAGGGCAGACACCAACCCTTAAGACGGCCGTTTTTTCGAAATGGACCATTCCTTATTTAGCAGATCTTCCGCTGCTTGGACCTGGTTTGTTTCGAATGTATCCGACGACGTACTTAGCTTTGCTGATTGTAGCTTTAACGGCTTGGGTTTTATGGCGAACACCGTTTGGGTTAAGGCTTCGTTCACTGGGCGAACATCCTGCAGCAGCGGCGTCCTTGGGTATTTCTGTCAGTCGTTATCGTTATATCGGTGTCATAATCAGTGGGGCGTTGGCTGCGTTGGGTGGCGCAACGATCACCTTGACAACCACCGGTAATTTTTCACATGCGACGATTGCAGGACAAGGTTTTATTGCGCTGGCTGCCATGATTTTCGGGCAGTGGAAGCCGTTTTGGGTGCTTCTTGCTGCACTTTTTTTTGGGATGGCTACTGGGCTTAAAAACATCATTCAGCTGTATCCATGGGCACGGGATATTCCAACGGAATGGATTTATATGTTACCGTATGTATTAACCTTGATCGTGCTCTCCAGCGCCATTTCCCGCGCGCGGCCACCGAAAGCGCTCGGTGAAGCGTATGACCCGGCGCGTCGCTAACAGCGTCTGATATGTGTGGGTTTTGATCGATGATATGGAGGATCGAGGGAACATGCGTCCTTTAATTTTACTCACCGGTGCAAGCGGTGGGATTGGTGAGGCATTGGTTCAGGAACTCGCCACATACGGTGATATGATCTTACAAGGGCGTAATCTTGAGCGCCTTGAGTTCCTTGCCTCACTTGTAGAAAAAACATCGCTCGGCACGTCTCGCGCCCAAATATGGGTTCAAGACCTTGCCGATCTTACAAGTCTTAAGCGCCATCTTGCTTCGCTTCCGCCTGCTTCTGTGTTTATTCATGCTGCCGGGCAGCCCTTGTATGCGTCTTTTTTAAACACGGAAGAAACGGCATGGGACGCCATATTTAACGTTCATTTAAAAAGCGCTTATTTGATTATCCAAAAACTTCTGCCGCACATGCTCACGCGCAGATATGGTCGTATTATTTTCGTCTCTTCGCTTTGGGGGACGGTCGGTTCGGCGGGTGAGGTGGCCTATGCTTCCGCCAAAGGCGCAGTGAATGCACTGGTGCGCTCTTTAGCGCAAGAAGTCGCCGGAACAGGTGTCACTGTGAATGCGGTGGCGCCTGGAGCGGTGGCAACACAGATGGTGCATCATTATTTAGACGCCGATGCTCTTCGCTCGTTAAAGGAAAAAATACCTGTCGGGCGTCTGGCCCAACCTTCAGAAATTGCCCATCTCATCCGTTTTCTGGTGGAACAATCCAGCGATTATTTAACGGGTGAGATCATCGGTATGCACGGTGGGTTGCATTAAGTTTGAGCATGCCATATTTTACGCCGCGATGTCATGAAAGACATGGGTGCTCGGGCGTCCAATCGCAGGCTGTTTACCTCATGAACAACTTTTTTATGCAGTCTCGTTCGGTACATGATGGCGTACGCGAAGCATAAGGTTGTGTCGTTCCGAGCATAATAAGGGCGACTTCCACTTTAGTAAAGGGGGTTTAGCGATGACTGTCCTTAATGACTTTAACCAATGGACGTCCTTTTTGAAGGATCGCTTGAATCAGGCTGAATCGATGGGGATGAACGATCAGACCATTCAAAATGTCGCGCACCAGATCGGCGATTATTTGGCTCAGTCTGTCGATCCCAAAAACAAGGAACAACGACTTCTTGCAGATTTATGGAATGTTGGTACGGAACAGGAACAGCAGGCACTCGCCAATATGATTGTTAAATATGTAAAAAAACACTGACATCGGGCATATGAAGATAAAAGTATACAGGGTTTGCCTGAGCCTCCCGTTCGGGAGGTTTTTTATATCTGTAGAGGATGCAGGAGACTTTATTCTGCATGAAGAATCGTGTAGAATAAAAGCAACGGTCGAGAAGGTGCGCATATGTCATAAGACTATGACCTTGCGATGATCGTGTAACATACGTACGAAGCTTGAAGAAAAATGTGTATTTGGGGGACGACGATGCCTGCGCCCAAGGAATGGTATTTAGAGTATCATATTGCACGTGACCGTCCCGGGCTTTTGGGAGATGTTGCATCTCTGCTCGGGATGTTGATGATCAATATTGTTACCATTAACGGTGTTGATACACGGCGCAGGGGTTTGCTGTTGACCTCCGATGATGATGAGAAAATCGATCTTTTGGCCAGACTTTTGCATGTGATGCCCAATATCACCGTTACGGCTTTACGTCCGCCCACGTTGCTCGATCGATTGGCAGTTCGTCACGGTCAGTATATCGACCAAGATGCGTCCGATCGGCGGACACTGCGTTTTTTACGCAATGACCTAGGGATACTGGTGAATTTTTTGGGAGAACTTTTAAAAGAAGAAGGCCATCAACTGATCGGTATTCGCGGTATGCCACGCGTAGGAAAATCTGAAGCGACGATTGCTGCTTGTGTGTATGCAAATAAGCGGTGGACCATTATTTCTTCAACGTTACTCAAACAAACCATCAAGACAGAGTTGACTGAACTTGAGTATAAAGATGATAGTGTCCTGATGATCGATGCACTGGTGAGTTTTTATCGTGGATCAGAAGCGCATCAGGCGCTTGTGCGTGAAGTGCTCCGAATGAATCGTCCGAAAATTGTCGAACATCCTGATGTTATGGTCCATGAATCGGAAGTGACGTGGCGGGATTTTGATTATGTTATTG
This sequence comes from Candidatus Carbonibacillus sp., assembly GCA_034007185.1. Classification (GTDB taxonomy): domain Bacteria; phylum Bacillota; class Bacilli; order Thermicanales; family DSM-22653; genus Carbonibacillus. Next base: position 3,282 of record JAVERJ010000070.1, read on the forward strand.
AACTACGCAACAGTCCGGAGGAACTGATCGTCTATGATTTTAATGCGCTACGCCAACGGTACGGGAGCGAATTATAAAATGAACTCCTTAGGATGTCTCGGAAGATGTGCAGTTGATGCGATAAAGGTGGTGAGACGATGTCCGAGCTGGGCACGCTTCTTAAAGTGACGCGCGAAAAAAAAGGCTATACCCTTGATGAACTTCAAGAGAAGACCAAAATACAAAAACGTTATTTAGAGGCGATCGAATCTGGACGGTATGACCGCTTACCTGGGCCGTTTTATACGCGAGCTTTTATACGCTCTGTCGCAGATGTCTTGGGGCTTGATCCAGATCTTTTGTTTAAGCAATATGGTGATGAGTTGCCAAAGGTTGCTGAAGTACAGGAAGCACCTATGCGTTTAAGTCGACACAAACGTTTTAGTAAACCCGATTTGTTTGGGCCTTGGGTAGCGCGAGCTTTGCTGATACTCTTTTTTTTACTGATTGTTACGATTGTCTATCTTTTTGTGGTGCGCCAAGCGTCCCCAAGCTTACCACTTACGAATTTACCGGGTACACCCCAAGTAAAAGATAAGCTGACGGGAATGTCAAAAGACGGCCCATCCGACGCTGAGCAAAAACCAACAGATGATGCAAAATCGCAAGAAGCGCCTGCTTCCACTCCCGATCCAACGAAAGGAATGGACGGACAAAACGGCGGGGGAAGCGCGGCGGCGCCAGAAGATGCCAATACGCCGCCTTCATCCGATGTACCAGTCGCCCAACCAGAGCTTAAACTTGTAGAAGAAGTCGGGAAGACGTCGCGTTATGTTTTGACTGGTGTTCCTACCTTTCAAGCGGAGCTTGAGGCGCAAGGTGGCGATGTGTGGGTGAAGGTGACGGCCAACAGTAAAAATGGCCCCACCCTTTTAGAAAAAACATTAAAGAGCGGTGAAACCATAACGCTCCCTGTCAACGAAGCGACGACGCTTTATTTTTCATTTGGTAGAACGCGCAATGCACGTCTTCACTTTTCAGGTTTAACCCTTGATTTATCCGATAAGCCCGATGTGTATCGGGTTGAGGTGTCGCTTGCGAAAGACCCAGCGACGCTTTGACGCTTTGGATCTTCTACAACACTTCTGAACACATATGTTATTCGAAATATGATTTGGTGTACGCAATACGATGCGCAGAGTATAAAAGACCTTATACCATCTCTGGTATGTAGGTCTTTTTTGACAGCACTCTTTAAAAAACGTTATAATGACAAAAGCACGGTAGGGTATGGAGGACAGGACAAGACATGCCAGAGAAAGTAGCCATTGTTACGCTAGGCTGTGAAAAAAATCAGGTTGATTCGGATATCATGAGCGAACTTGTGGAAAAACGCGGCTATGTATTGACGGAACACGTTCAGGAGGCGAACGTTGTTGTCGTTAATACGTGCGGTTTTATCGATACGGCCAAGGAAGCATCGGTTGATACCATTTTACGGATGGCACGTCTTAAAAAACGCGGTCAGCTGAAGTCTTTGATTGTAACGGGTTGTCTCGTCCAACGGTATCAGGAAGTGTTGCTCCATGAGATGCCAGAGATAGATGGTTTGGTCGGCACAGGTGATTTTGTGCGTATACCAGAGGTGATCGAGGCCGCTTTGAATAAAGAGCGACCTGTTTTTGTTGGTCCGCCGGTTTACCGTTACGATGATCTGGTACGTCCGCGTCGGAAAAGCCCCGTTGCTTTCGTAAAAATCGCTGAAGGCTGCGATAATGGGTGTACATTTTGTGCGATTCCCCTCATGCGCGGGCGCTTACGTTCACGTCCGATATCGACCATTGTTCAAGAGGTACAGCAGTTGGTTGCCTCTGGGGTCAAGGAGATCTGTTTGATTGCTCAAGATCTTTCGAGTTACGGGAAAGATTTAGATGGGACGTTAAAACTTCCACAATTGCTCAAAGCATTGGAGACGATCGATGGTCTCGCTTGGGTTCGCCTTCATTATCTCTATCCAGGCGCCTTGACGGATACACTTTTAGAAGTGATGGCGACTTCAAAGAAGGTTGTACCGTATCTTGATCTGCCGCTTCAACATAGCCACCCTTGGATTTTAAAACGGATGCGAAGGCCACATCATCGCGTCGATGTGCGTGAGCTTATCGCTAAAGTGCGCCGTGTTCTCCCAGATGTTGCCATTCGCACCTCACTCATTGTCGGTTTCCCCGGGGAAACTGACGCGCATGTTGAACACCTTTTAGATTTTTTGAGTGCGGTCGAGCTTGATCGCGTTGGCGTCTTTACCTATTCGGATGAAGAGGGAACGCCTGCAGTGCGTCTTCCTGATCCGATTCCGCAAGCGGTAAAAGAGGAACGGGCAGAACGCGTCCGTGAGCATCAGCGCCCGATCACGGCACGACGGAATGCGCGCTTGGTAGGGCGGGTCGTACCAGTGATCATCGAACGGTGGGATCCTAAATTGGGCGTGCATATGGGTCGCACACCATACGATGCGCCAGAAGTGGATGGAGAAGTGGCGGTTTCTGGATATATCGGTAAGCTGGGTGAAATCGTACCGGTGACCATCACGCATGCTTATGATTATGATTTTGTCGGTCAGTACACGCCAGGCGCATTGCTATCCATGCTTAAGGAGGCGCGTTGAGAGCGTGAACATCGCCAATCAGTTGACGCTTTTTAGGCTTATCTTGATCCCATTGATTTTAGCGTTTATGCTTGGTGTGTTTCCTTTATTTGGAACAGTCGCGAGATGGGGCGCGGATGTGATCAGTTTACAGGATGCGTTGGCTACGTTTTTGTTTCTACTGGCTTCTTTGACCGATTTTTTGGACGGGTACTTGGCGCGCAAGTATGGGCTGATCACTGATTTTGGTAAGTTTTTAGATCCGCTTGTTGATAAAATGCTCGTTCTCGCAGTTCTTGTCGCCTTGGTGGAATTGGGGCGTGTGGGAAGCTTTGTTGTTTTTTTCATTTTGCTGAGAGAGTTTGCTGTCTCCGGTTTGCGCATGCTGGCAGGCGCGCGTGGCGTGGTGATCGCTGCCAGCAGTGGCGGCAAAATAAAGACAACGCTGCAACTCATCGCTGTTTTCATGCTCATGCTTATCCCCCATGCTTTTCCGATTGCGGGGATAGGACTCGGCACGTGGCTTTTATATGTGGCAACCTTTTTAACGATTTACTCCGGTGTTATGTATTTCTGGATGCACCGTTCCTTATTTAAAGGTGAGCTTTAGATCATGCACCTTGCGGAAGGCTATCATTGAGGGCGTTGATGGCTATGGTAGGTGTTAAAGTTTGGTGTGAGGAGGCGTTTTAATTATTTATGAAAGCAGAGATCATCTCTGTCGGCACAGAACTCCTCGTTGGGCAAATTACGAATACAAATGCAAAGTATTTGGCGCGTCGTCTCAATGATTTCGGTGTTGATGTATATTATCAAACGACGGTCGGCGATAATCTGACGCGCTTGGTCGATGTGCTCAAAGCTGCGTCCGATCGGGTCGATTTCATCGTCTTAACAGGCGGGTTGGGGCCTACAGAAGATGATCTTACGCGGGAAGCTCTAAGTCATTTTACAGGACGTCCACTCGTTCGTGATCAGACTGCAGAAGCGCGCATCCGTGCTTTTTTTGAACGTCTCAATCAGCCGATGACGGAAAACAATTTGCGTCAGGCGGAGCGCCCAGATGGTTCTTACCCGCTTCCCAATGATATTGGGCTGGCGATAGGGTGGGTGTTGGAACTATCTTCGACGAAGCTGGTGATGGCGCTTCCGGGACCACCGCGGGAGCTTCAGACGATGTTTGAACGGTATGGGCGCGCTTATATACAGGAACGCCTCCCTCAAGTGTCGCCCCTTATTTCTCGTTATTTGCACTTTGCTGGTATCGGTGAAAGTCAACTGGCGACACGTTTGGCGCCCCTGATTCAAAAACAGACGGATCCGACCATTGCTTTGTATGCTTCTGTGGGGGAAGTTACGGTTCGCCTTTCCACGCGGGCAGCGCGTGAACGCGAAGCGCAAGTCAAGCTACAACCGGTCATGGATGCAGTGATTGCCTCAGCTCCGGAGTTTTATTACGGGGAAGGTGAGTCTTTAACCCTTGCTCAAGTGTTGATTGAACGACTTACCCGTCGGCAAGAGACGCTTGCCTTGATAGAAAGCTGTACAGGCGGGCTTATTGCGGATACGCTTATTGCTGTCCCCGGGGCATCGGCGGTTGTGCGCTTAGGTGTCATTCCGTACCAGACGCTGATGAAAGCTAAAGTTCTTGGGATTGATGCTGAAAAGTTGTCTGAACAAGGGGCTGTATCCGCGTGGACAGCAGAGCGCATGGCTGAGTCCGGACGATCGCTCGCGGTTGCGGATTGGGCGCTGGCGACGACATGTGTGGCAGGACCGACGATGCAAGATGGTCAACCGGTAGGACGGGCGTACATTGGTCTAGCCCACAACGATGCGGTGTTTGCTTCTGAGCACACCGTCTCTGGCGATCGCCAGACGATTCGGGAGCGCGTGATGCGCCTTGCGCTTTTTCAGTTGTGGCGGGCCATGCTTAAAAAGTCCAACGATTGATTGTGTACAAATGATGTGTTTGTTTGAATGCGTTGTTGATGCATGAATAGAGTTAGACGTATTACAGTTAGATTGGATAAAGAAAGGTGAGACACATTGACCGATTTTCGATCATTCGCGATTAACGAAGCTATTTTACGGGCCATTTCTGATATGGGTTTTGAAGAGCCTTCTCCGATTCAGGCGGCGGCCATTCCTAAAATTTTACAAGGACTTGATATTATTGGCCAAGCCCAGACAGGGACAGGAAAAACAGCAGCATTCGGTATTCCGATCATAGAAAAGGTTGATCCGAAAGACACGCGCGTTCAGGCCCTTGTCCTGACACCGACGCGCGAGCTCGCCATTCAAGTTTCCGGTGAGATTCGCAAATTAGCGCAATATAAGCGTGTGCGTACGCTCCCGATTTATGGCGGGCAATCGATTGGGCATCAGATTCGTGCTTTAAAACAAGGCGTTCAAGTCGTGATCGGGACACCGGGACGGATCATTGATCATATTGAACGTGGCACTTTGACCTTGGGCAGTGTGCGGATGCTGGTTCTCGATGAAGCGGATGAGATGCTCGATATGGGTTTTATTGATGATATCGAACGGATTTTGAAAGTATTGCCAGAAGAAAGGCAAACACTTCTTTTTTCGGCAACGATGCCGCCAGAGATTCGTCGTCTGGCCAATCGTTATATGAAGCAGCCGGAGACGATTCGTGTTACGAAGGAAGAGGTCACTGCGCCTTCCATTGAACAGGTATATTTTAAAGTGCTAGAGCGTAACAAGGTCGATGCTCTTTGTCGCATTTTGGATGCTGAGGAAACTGAGCTCGGCATTATCTTTTGCCGTACTAAAAAAGGGGTCG
>JAVERJ010000071.1:0-8712 GCA_034007185.1 Candidatus Carbonibacillus sp.
GCGGTATATGTTTCAGTATTTAGAGATTGTTCGTCGGGAACGTGAAGCGCTTGCTCGGATGGTGACGACCGAGCACGGAAAAAGTTATGTCGATGCATTGGCTGAGGTCGATCGCGGGATTGAAAGCCTGGAGCACGCAGTGGCCGCACCGACGCTTATGATGGGAGAATCGCTTGCCGATGTGGCAAGTGGCTTAGAGCAGACGTATTATCGGTATCCGCTCGGTGTGGTGGCGGGCATTACGCCATATAATTTTCCGGTGATGATTCCGCTTTGGGTCATTCCGTGGGCCATCGTTACTGGCAATACGCTCGTTTTAAAACCATCCGAACAGACACCGATGACGACGGTGCGTCTGGTTGAACTGCTACAAGAGACGGATCTACCACCCGGTGTGGTGAATCTTGTCCATGGAGCCAAGGAGGCAGTAAATGCACTTCTTGCGCACCCGCGGATCCAGGCCATTACCTTTACGGGTTCGCAGCCTACAGCCGCTTATATATACGAGACCGCTGCAAAGCACCACAAGCGTGTGCAAGCATTTTCTGGTGCCAAAAACCATGCGATTGTCTTGCGAGATGCGGTGCTTGATCCATCCATCGATGGTATTTTAAGGGCTGCTTTTCATAATGGTGGGCAACGGTGCATGGCGACATCTGTCGTGGTTGTGGAAGAGGCAGTTGCCGATGAAGTGGTCGCACGGTTGGCAGAAGGTGCGCGGCGCATGAAAGTCGGACATGGTTTTGAAGAGGATGTCGATGTAACGCCTTTGATTCGTGACGCCCACCGCAATAGGGTCATCGGGTATATCGACAGTGGTGTACAGGATGACGCGGAGCTCATCGTCGATGGACGAGAAGCCATGAAGCGGTTTGATAAAGGGTTTTATCTTGGACCTACCCTTTTCGATCGGGTGACACCGTCGATGCGCATCTGGCAGGAAGAGATTTTTGGTCCTGTGTTATCGGTGGTGCGGGTTAAAGATTTGGATGAAGCGATTCAAGTGACCAATCGTTCACGATTTGCCAATGGGGCGATCATCTATACAGCAAGTGGAAAAGCAGCGCATACATTTCGTGAAGAAATTGATGCGGGTATGGTTGGCGTTAATGTGAACGTCCCGCTTCCTGTTGCGTTCTTTCCATTTGGCGGGCATAAAGACTCATTCTACGGGGTGATCGGTGAGAACGGTAAAGAGGCTGTCCAATTTTTTACGCGTAAAAAGACCGTCTCTAGCCGTTGGTTTTAACGTTTTTAGCTAGATAAAAACGATGAACGAAAGTGGTGAAAACATGTCGGAAGGTCAGACGATTCGCGAAGAACGGCATGGACGGGTGGCGCTTTTGATCATGGAGCGCCCCCCAGCCAATGCACTTTCACAAGCTTTTTTAAAAGAACTGGGTGAGACGTTTTTGAGCTTAAAAGATGACGATACGATTAAGGTCATTGTCATCACGGGAAGTGGGAAGTTTTTTTCAGCGGGTGCCGATCTTAAGGAGATGCATGAAGCGTTGGGGAACCCGGAAAAGGGACGAGCTATGGCAGCAGTTGGGCAAGAGACGTTTGATCTTATAGAAAGTATGCGCAAACCAGTGATCGCTGCTATCAATGGGTTCGCACTGGGGGGAGGGTTGGAACTGGCACTTAGCGCTCATCTCCGTTTTGTTGCGGAGTCTGCTAAACTCGGCCTTCCAGAGACAAAACTTGGTCTGATCCCAGGATATGGTGGGACGCAACGTTTTTTGCGTCTGGTCGGCGTTCCGAGGGCGTTGGAGTGGATTTTAAGTGGCGAGCAGATGACTGCTGCAGAGGCTGAAAGGATTGGTCTCGTCAATCGGGTGATTCATCCGGATCGACTCTTAACAGAGACGCTGCACTTTGCCACGGTTTTGGCTGAAGAAAAAAGCAGTTCGTCGATGGTAGCTGCGCTTTGTGCAGTTTATGAAGGGCAAAACGTTTCTCTAGAAGAAGGGCTGAAACGTGAGCGTGATTTGTTTGCCGAGCTTTTTCAAGGCGAAGATGCCTCAGAAGGGGTGCGAGCCTTTTTAGAAAAACGCCCTGCTCGATTTCGGCATTGAGATTACAGGTAAATTGAGGTCACAAGGTAAAGACGAACGCGGTCTGAGAGAGTAAGAAAAAGGGTTAGGAGCGATAGCAAACGATCATGATCGATGAGAAGATGATACAGACAGATATCCGAGATGCTGTAGGTTTGATTACACTTAATCGACCCGATAAACTGAATGCTTTAAACATCGAGATGGTAGAAGCATTGTTGTCCGTGTTGCGGGCTTGGGAAGCGGATAACCATGTGCAGGCTATCGTCATGCGTGGTGCTGGGTCGCGAGGTTTTTGTGCCGGTGGGGATATTTCCGCCTTATACAAGGCGCGCGAGGCACCTGGCCATTTACCGGCCCGGACATTTTTTGAACGTGAATATGTGCTCGATCATTATGTCGCGACTTATCCCAAGCCCATTTTGGCTTTTTTAGACGGTATCATCATGGGTGGAGGTGTCGGACTGACCGCCGGCGCTCGGTATCGCATCGTCACAGAACAAACGCGCTGGGCGATGCCGGAGAGTGGTATTGGTTTTTTTCCGGATGTAGGGATGCGCTTTTTCTTAAGCCGTCTTACGCATCAAGCTGGGCGATATTTAGCGCTCACGGGTGAGATCATTGGCAGCACGATGTTGTTGGCTTTGGGTCTTGCTGAGTGTGAAGTGCGTGCTGTTGATCTGCCTTTGCTTGTAGAACAACTTGTGTTAGACGTATCCAAAGTCACAACCCCCGAGCACGGTGCGCCTTCTGCGGAAGCCCTTGAAATGATTTTGCGTAAACTTTGTTATCGTTTTCAAGAAGACGTATCTCAAGGGAAAAACGACGCGTCCATGGATGAGGTTCATGTATTTTTTCAAAAAACCGAACATTATTTTTCTGGGGATCGTCTGCGATCGGTGATTGAGAAGCTGGAGGCCGGACGCCTGAAAGGCGATACGTGGGCTGAAAAAACATTAAAGACGCTCAGTGAACGTTCCCCTACAGCTCTGATGGTGATCTGGGAGGGGCTCATGCGCGCGCAATCGTTAAGCTATGAAGAAACGCTGATCGAAGATGTGCGCATCGCACGGCGTTTTCTAGAACATGGTGATTTCTACGAAGGCATTCGAGCACAGGTGATCGACAAAGATCGAAAACCTCATTGGCGTCCGGCGCGTTTGGATGAAGTCGATGCGCAGATGATTGAACATTTTTTTGAACCTTTTCCGGATGAGACAAAGCTCGAATTTTTAAGATGAACATGCGGTTCGTCCGTATAACATATGAATGCTTGTGAGGGAAGGGAGGTATATCTGTTTGGTATAAGGCCAAACAGATAGCAAAATATGTCGGAATTATATGAAGAAATACTCGCGCCTGAGTTGTACAATATGGCTGATGATTTGCTCAAAGCCCCTGCAGATCGGCTGGCGCTCATCTGGGAGAATGAAGCTGGAGATGAACGCCAGATCACTTATGGCGAACTTTCACGGATGGTCGGTCGTCTGGGGAACGTTTTAAAGGATATCGGGCTTCAAAAAGGCGAACGGGTCATGGTGATGATGCCGCGTTTGCCGGAAACGTACGTCATCTATATCAGTCTATTAAAAAGTGGTCTTGTTATTTTACCAGGATCGGAGCTCTTGATGCCCGGAGATATCGAGTATCGTCTCAACCATGCGGAAGTCCGGGCTGTGATCGTCCATCATGCGCTCACAGAGAGATTCGAGGCCGCTTTAAAAGAAAGTCCGTCTGTCCAATACCGCATGGTCGTCGGCGGGGATAGAGAAGGGTGGCTTTCTTATGATGGGTTGATGCAAGATGCCGATGAGATTTTCTATGGTGTTAAGACGCATCGCGATGATCTCGCTTTTCTCTCCTACACATCTGGGACGACGGGTTATCCGAAAGGGGTGATGCACACACACGGCTGGGGCTATGCCCATTTTCGGATCGCTGCCGAGCGTTGGTTAGGGATTCAACCTGGGATGCGTGTCTGGGCAACGGCTGGACCCGGTTGGGCGAAATGGGTGTGGTCGCCGCTTGTGGCGACGCTGATGGGTGAAGCGACTGGTTTTCATTATTTGGGACGGTTTGATCCGGAACGGTATTTTAAGCTCCTTGCCAAGCATCAGATCGAAGTTTTATGTGCGACGCCTACGGAATATCGTTTGATGGCTAAAGTCGATCATCTCGAACGGTTTCAAATTGGCGCGCTGCGTTCGGCAACGAGTGCCGGAGAACCATTGAATCGCGAGGTCATTGAGACATTTGAAAAATATTTTGGCGTGACGGTTCGCGACGGTTATGGTCAGACCGAAAATACACTGCTGGTAGCGACGACCATCGGGATGGACGTGCGCGCAGGTTCAATGGGTCAGCCGACGGTGCGCGGCGCTGTGGAGATCATTGATGAAGATGGTCATCCCGTGCCGCCCGGTGTGGTCGGGGATATTGCTGTCCGGCGTGATTTTCCACCGCTTTTTAAAGGCTATTTCCGTGACCCGGAGCGTACAAAGATGGCATTTCGTGGGGACTGGTATATCACCGGGGATCAAGCTAAAAAGGATGAGGACGGTTATTTCTGGTTTGAGGGCCGCGGCGATGACATCATTATCAGTTCAGGTTATACGATCGGGCCGTTTGAGGTCGAAGACGCGCTTGTAAAACATCCGTTTGTCCGTGAATGTGCGGTGGTAGCCAGTCCGGATGAAGTTCGGGGCGCGATCGTCAAAGCTTTTGTCGTCTTAAAAGATGCTCACCTGTTCGAGGAGATAAGAACCAACCAGACGCGCTATGATGCGGTCGTAAAAACGCTTCAAGATCATGTTAAGCAGGTGACGGCTCCATACAAGTATCCGCGGGCCATCGAATTTGTAGAAGATCTGCCCAAAACGGTCTCCGGTAAAATTCGGCGTGTTGAACTGAGGCAAAAAGAATGGTCCAAAATCAAAGGCGCTACGTCAGAATCGCCCTAAGCGTAAGATCAAAAAACACGACCGTCGTATAGAGGAAATGACGGCTTATTGAGGTTCAGGGATGGTGATATAACGACCATGAAAGTAACCGAGTGCGCCACCATCACGGTAGGCGAAACGTTCGACTTTGAGAAGATAGATAAAATGATCACCCGCTTCTATGGTCTGGTAGGGGTGACATTCGAATACGGCAAGCGCATCATTCAGACGGGGTATGGTATTCGATACAACGTTCCATGGCGCTTTTTCCAATGTTGTTTCTTGGCCAGCAAAAAAACGAGAAACGTGTTCTTGTTTACTGTCTAAGACGTGAACGTTGACCGGCGCGCCGTCCAAATATTGGGCGGCGCGGGCGTGTTTATCGATAGCGATCAGAATCAGCGGTGGATCGAGTGAGATAGACGTAAATGAGTTCACTGTAATACCAGCAGGCTCACTACCGGCCATATATGTGACGACGCATACGCCTGTTGCAAAACGTCCTAAGGCATGGCGATAGGCACGTATGTCATGATGGGGTGATTGTGCATCAACGATCAAGGGGTTATCCTCCTTATTTCTTTCTTATATCTCTAAAAATATCTCGCCTAGAAATATCTCGCCTAGAAATATCTCGTCTAGGAATGAGAAGTATCGGAATGTAAAGCTCAATTTACCCTACTATATCGAAATAGAGAATGATTTTCAACATTGGAGGCATGGTGATGAGACGCTTTGGGTCAAGCGTGATTAATTCTCCCTGGATCTTTTCATTGGGGATGTTTGCGATGATGATCCCAGGCATGGCCTTTAGCACGTATTACATGTATTTTTATGTTGATCATTTGGGGCTTCCGATCGGCTTGGCGACACTGGCTCGGACGATTTATCTGATGTGGGATGCGGTCAATGGTCCGTTGTTTGGGTTTTTCTCTGATAAGACGCGGAGCCGTTGGGGTCGAAGAAGACCGTGGCTCATGATAGCCGCGCCGATCAAGGTGATCATGTTTGTGTTATTGTTTTCTGCACCCCAGAGTCTGAGTGATCATGGTCTTTTTGTTTGGTTTTTAGTAACGCTTATTTTATATGATACGTTGACCGGCATCTTATGGGTGAATTATCATGCTCTTTTTCCAGAGCTTTATCGGGGGGATGTTCAGCGTGCGAAAGTGTCCGCTATTCAAAATGGGATGCAGATTGTCGCCGTATTGATCGGTACGGCGGTGACACCGCTTATCTTTGCCCATTTTGGTTATATGCGCATGGCCATGCTTTTTGGCGCTATCTTTTTGCTTGTCATGTGGACGATGGTTTTGCTTGTGCGAGAGACACAGACGGTTATGCCGGAGGCATTACCTTTTTTTGCAGCTTTTCGTACGACGTTTAAAAATGGGCCATTTTGGATTTTGAATATCGCGAATTCGTTTGCCCAGACAGTTAATGGACTTTTAAGTGCAGGCATACCTTTTTATGCTAAATATGTTCTAGGTATTCGTGATCAGGAGATGCCGCTCTTTCTTGCTTCGGTTTTTTTATCGGTCGTACCAATGGTTGCCGTCTGGTATGTTTTGATCAGGCATCTGGGAAGCGTGCGCGCTTGGCGCTTGGCTTTTGTGATGTATGGATTATCTGTGGTACCTTTGTTATTTGTTCATCACCTGTCTCAAGGTCTGTTGGCGGGTGTTTTGGTTGGATTTGGTATGTCTGGCTTTTTGGTAACACCTGGTGTCGTTGGCGCACGTATTATTGATCTGGATGCTAAAAAAACAGGGCGCCGGCGAGAGGGTGTGTATATGTCAGTGGCTGGTTTTATCCAGCGTTCCAGCGGGTTTCTTGCCGCTGTCGCTTTTTATATTGCAGGCAAGTGGTATGGTTATGAAAGTGGTACGCATCCCGGTCCCCATGCAGATACGGCCTTTCGTTTTTTAATGGGTGTTGTCCCTCTTTTTTTGTTAGGCATATCGTTTGCAGTATCCCTTGCGTTTCGTCTGCCAGATGCACCGTCTGATGATGTTGCCAGTGATGCCAACGCATTAAAGATGTAGCTCGCGGTGTGGGGCGATCACTTAGATTGTACGGCACGTTTTTAAAGGAGGGGTTTGATGGATTCCAAGCGTTTTTTGATCTTAAACTGCGATGATTTTGGACAGAGTGAGGAAGCCAATACCGCAATTCAGGAGCTCCTTGCCGGCGGCTATGTCTCTTCAGCTTCGATCATGCCCCCAGCGCCATATTTTGAAAGGGCGGCAGCATGGGCAAGACAACATCCTGACGTATCCATCGGGCTTCATCTGACTTTTACGAGCGAATATCGGAAAATCGCTTGGCGTTCGCTCACCCATCTGCCTTCCTTAGAAGATGAGGAAGGTTATATGCATGAGACGGTGCGAGCTTTTGAGGAACATGCCCGTTGGGTGGATGTTTGGCGAGAAATACAGGCACAGTTTGCCAAAGTTCAAGCGGCTGGTGTTATGCTGACGCATGTGGATAATCACATGGGATCGCTTTATGGTCTTGAGACGGGGAGGAGCTTTTTGCCGCTCGTGTTTTGGGAAAGCGGTCGACGTGGTCTTCCGTTTCGATTATTTCGCTATATTACGCCAGATGATCCATTGCTTAGGGGGGTCGCGGGCCTTAAAGAAAAACTACCTAAGGTTGTGGCCTTGGCTGATGTGTTGGGTGCGGCGTTACCCGATTATTTGCTGAGTCATCCATATGCCGTACAACCGGGTGAGACGTACGATGATTTTAAACAGATGCTCATTCAAAAAATATACCATCTTCCGCCCGGTATCAGTGAAATATACATTCATCCGGCGATCCCGAGCAAGGATCTACCAACGTTTTTACCCGCATGGGAAAAGCGCGTCTGGGAATATCGTCTGGTACAGTCGGATGATTTTCGTTATGCCTTACACGATGCGGGGGTAGAATTGGTGACGTATCGTATGGTCAAGATGATCAATCATCGTTCGCGCTGGTTAGAGTAAAATGTTCGTGGGCAGAGGGAATGAGAAAATGCATAAAAAATAATTCCCGGATATAGAAAAAGGGCCCTTCTCCTTGGTATAGTTTTAAATGGGAAAACACACCAAGAAAGGAGAAGACCCTCTATGAAAAAGATTACCACAAAATTCCCCACAATAAAAGATCTTGAAAGCACCTTGTTTCGGAGATTGCAGGAGCTGTTTGCTGAGGGGATGCGTCGGATTTTGGAGGCGCTGGACGATTGGATTATGGAACATCGGGATTCCGCTCGCTTTCGCCTTAAAGACCAACGGGAAATCAGTATCGAGACTTTGTTTGGCACCGTGCGGTTCAAGCGGCGATTGTATCTGGACCGAAAGACCGGAAAGCACGTCTTTTTGCTGGATCAGATGCTGCAGTATGAAGGGATGAACAAACTCAGTCCTTATCTGGAAGAGTTAGTGATTCAGTTTGCCAGTCAGGGGCCGTCGTACCGGGATAGCGCCCAACGTCTGAAAGCCTTGTTGGGATACCCGGTACTCAGTCATGAAGCTATCCGGGACAAACTCATTGAACATGCCGAACACCCAGCCCCTGCTTACAATGAACGGCGTCCCGTCCGGGTCTTGTTTGTGGAGGCGGACGGACTGTACACCAAACTGCAACGTAATCGACGCCGCGGGATGGAAAACCGCATTGCCGTTGTACACGAGGGTTGGGAAAACGAAGGGGGACGAATCCGTCTGAAG
>JAVERJ010000072.1:0-8684 GCA_034007185.1 Candidatus Carbonibacillus sp.
CACCACACAATTAAAACCACGAGATTCCTATAAGCATATCCTCATCTGAACAGTAACTTCTTTGTTATGATTAACTAACTTTAGACACGACTTTTACCCTCAAGCCCTATCTATCTATCTTGAAAATCTATCTATCTTGAAAATCTAAGTACGCTGACGTAACTTTTGAGGCAACACGAAGCTAGACCCTTGCTCTTCCATTTTTTTGAAGGGCCTTATGATGGGCTGTTACTTGCTCAGCATCAAATTAGGCCGGTTGTTCGATGCTGACTTTAACTCCTAAAGATTCTAAGCGTTTGATCGACTGTTTGATTACAATGTCTTTTCGACGTTGGTCGTAAAAATCGGATCCAAGTTCTACGTAGTCCTGTTGCCGAACCAAAAGGTAATACACAATGGTCAAAATGGTATGGCCAACGGCGACAGCAGCTCGATTAGCTCCCCTTCGGGCAGCGATACGATGATACTGAGCAGAAAGATACGTATTTTTGGTTCTCGCGGCTGCTCGCGCCGCTTCGACTAAAGCATGACGAAGCTTCTTGTTCCCTTTTCGTGTTCGTCCGGGTTTTCGTTTTCCGGCGCTTTCATTGTTACCTGGAGACATCCCTGCCCACGAACACAAATGAGCAGCGGAAGGGAACTGATTCTTAACGTCGGTGCCGATTTCCGCTAGAATTTGTTCAGCGTTTCATCGTCCGACACCGGGAATCGTATCTAGTCTCTCCAGGTCTTTTTCAAAAGGGAGCATTCGAGCCTTTACTTCTTCGTCCAACTTGGTAATTTGTTCGTCAAGGAAATCAATATGCTTCAATTGAGCTTCGAGCATGAGTTTTTGGTGGGGGCCGATCATTCCGTGTAACGCACGCTCAAGGTCGGCTTTCTTGTTCTTTAAACGTTTTTTGGCTAAATCGGATAACTCCTCGGGATCCTCCACCCCTTGGATCATGGCTTCAATCATAGCCCGTCCCGATACGCCAAGTGTATCGGTTGCTACGGAGGACAACTTAATGTTTGCTCCTTCTAACACCTTTTGAATCCGGCTGACTTCTCGGGAGCGTTCGTCGATCAGGCTTCGGCGATAGCGGACCAATTCACGAAGTTCTCGTTGTTCCCGATTGGGAATAAAACTGCCTTGCAGAAGACCGTGCCGCAACAGATTGGCGATCCATTCGGCATCTTTTACATCGGCTTTGCGTCCCGGTACCGCTTTGATATGTTGAGCGTTTACCACCATGACTTGAAGCTCTTCCAGCTCCAACAGGTTATAGATCGGTTTCCAGTAGACGCCGGTGCTTTCCATCGCGACGTGGGTACAACGATGACTTTTGATCCAGTCGGCCATCTGCATCAAGTCATCGGTCATGGTACCGAAAGTCCGAATCTCTTTGCCTTTTGGTGTAAGAACGCATGCCGTAACGTTCTTCTTGTGCACGTCAAGTCCGCAGCAATGTTTGTACACCACTTGCATGAGTGTTCATCCTTTCTACGGCTGCTGGATTTAGAGGCTGGTGCAACAACCCTATCCCGGTTATTCTATCTTGCGTGCTTCCCCAATGGGGAGCGACAATCTGTGGTGCACCTGGTCGCTGTGATCAGTCCATCCTACGGGTTCGAAACACCATAGTAGCACGACCTACCTTCGCCAGCCGTAGGAAAATTATACTACACGCACCCATTTTCATCATCTGATGGTGCCGCGTAAGCGGCATGGGGGTCTATCCTGAAAGAAGGTATGACATTTTATTCTTCTGCTGGTGACTCAGTGCGGCTTGGAGGTCTAACAGGTTTTTGGGGGTTCGAGCTTTAAAGCAGCTCTTGCTCATTGATGAACATGTCAAGGGCTGCCTTGCCGTCGCAAAGTGATCCAAGCTTTTAGAAATAGAATTTAAAATCAGACTATTTAAGCGTAAGATCGGTGCAATGCTCCCATTGTCAAGACACCGAGTGAGAAAGAAACTCACTAAACTAAATTCGTTCAGTGAGCGACTGTTAACCACTGTCTATGTGCAGTGGTTTTTTATTGATCTTAGTATATGAAGATATCAGACGGCGGATGCCCAATGAGAAGAGAGCGTACGAACTTAAGGCATAGCAGCAAAAAATACATATTGATATAATGATCTTTGTTTCAACTTACGGTGCTACGTATGAAGAACGGTATGAGCCGGTTCAGCGGAAAATTTTCCTGTTTTATCAAAGAAAAAAACATAAAAAGCGTTTAGCTCATTTTTAAGGGTGGAGAATGGTTGAAACTTTGCCAGTGAACGATACGTCTAAGTATTGAACGAAAAAATTTACAAGATCTTATTGGCGATATTTTATTAAAACATCTAGAGAAAAAAAATCCAGAAGATATCTCGCAGAAATGAAAACATAAAGCATGACAGGGAGGAGGAGTGACGCCGACCATGGATCGTCAAAATTCCGGGGAGACGTCTACTTTTCTGGCGACGCGTGAGGAGATTGCCCAAATACATGACGGTCTTCTAAGGCAGCATGTTCATCCTTCCTGTGGTCAAAAACGAGGTCGTTCGACCAAGCCACCTGCGACGGTGTCGGATCATCTTTTATCGTTTATCAGTCGCCTGCGCAGTTGCTATCTTCGATATGCTGAGGCGGGCATGTTTTTACCGGATTTTCAGCTGGTCATCACTGATTCCGACCTGCGTGTGATTGAAGTTGTAAGATCGTCAGGCAAGTCTCACGATGAGAAACAGTATAATCATGCGGTGAGTCATGTTACTTTTGTACATCCCGATATTCATCCGGGAGATACACTCGATGAGGACACCTACGGTGTGAGTGCCTTTGTACTGGCTCGGGCATTCTTAACCATGCGTCTTCTTTCCGGCCCATTTCATACGTGCCCGCAGTTTCAAACGTCCTGGACCGTGGCGGTTCCGTTTGGCTGTCATCGTGAACAACGTTTACTTGGTGTTGCCGGACTCATATTTTCTGAAAGTCGTGACCCTTACGGTTACGGTGGTTGGCTGTTTGAAGTGGTCAAGAAAATAGAACGGGTATGTAAAAATGAAGAACAGCTTGTAGATACGAAAGCACATCACAACGTTTTACGGAATGCGCATGGCGAGTCGGCACCATCGTGGCGCATCGTTCGTCCGATGCTGGCCGTCCGCCTTCCGTATGGTGTCATCGAGCAGTTAACCGAGCGCGAAAGAGATGTGTTAGCGCTATGGGTTGCTGGGATGAATAGCGTTGAGATTGCTGAGACACTTCATGTAAGTTCTTCGACGATAAGAACGTATTTTACGCGAATCTCAGATAAGCTGGGCGTTGAGCCAGGCGTACAGTCCATTCGGGCGTTTCTTGAGACCGAGATAGCCAGGGAAAATCTTAAAGAAAAGGAAAACGTTTGAGTGCACACTTTGGGCAAAAATGTCTTTAGTTTTTGTCGTCAGTGGTGACGACAAAGATCCTATATCGTGTTAAAAAATCAACACTAGTGACGACAGACAGATACGACGGTGAAGTGATATGATACGAACAGAAAGGGAAAGGCTTAGAGAAGGACATATGAAAAATATATGCAGCGTAAAGCCTTCTCTGTATTTTGAAAAGGAAGGGAGGGGTCGATAATAGAATCCTGCTCGGTTACATGATGCAAAAGAATGATTGAAGTAAAAGATGAGTTGGGCTTTGTCGCAGTGTTGTAAACAACGGTAATTTTAATGCAGTTAACAGGTGTGTTGGCATTCTGGAAAATCCTGCGTATGAATAGCGTTCATAGCCGCTCAACAAGGTAAACTTTTGAAAAAAATTAAAAAATTAAAGTAGGAGGACTAAATAATGGAAATGAATAAAAAAATCGCTAGTCTGGGATTAGCATCAGTGATTTTCATAGCCCAAGCAGTTGTATCTCATGCAGACAACTTTTCTGATCAAGGTATTAATGAAAATAAAAATATTTCTAATAATTATGCTTCATCATCTGGAATATCAGTCGAAGTGGCGGATCCACAAATTTATCATGAGATTTCACCATTAGTAAGTCAACAAAAAAAGTATTCTATCCCTGGTGATAAAGGAACACTAGTTTCAAACGCATGGCGAGAAACTGGTGACGGAACTGTTTCTGGGAACACGCTTCAATGGGAATACCAAGTATCAGCAGTTTATCAAGGATCAAATGAAGTTGAACGTATCCGTACTACGTGGCAAGGATCTGCATCTTTAAGAAATGGCGCATCAATTAGTCTAGGTATTTCTGGTACAGGAGTGTCAGCTGGTTCAGGTTCTCAGTGGCAAACTGTTAAAACAGTTGAGAAATACTGGGAAAATAACAACGGATCAAAAGAATCTTCTTGGCGTTCTAATATGATAGTAACACCCAAAGTTGATTATCGTTCTGGAACAATTGGGCTTATTAACACGGCTACGGTGAAATTAAAAAATGATCCAAAAACTTATGAGATTAGTTCAGGCGTGTAATTAGCATAGAAATATAATCTACAGGTGTCATAGATTGATTTTACACCTATAGATTATATCATACATATCAGACATAATAAAAAATATATGGAGGCAACATGCATGAAAAAAATCAACATTATCGTTTTTGCTGCATTGGTGATGCTGATTCTTTCTTCTTGCGGTCAAACCGATGCGTCTCAACCTTCGAGTTATGACTGGCTTCCGGAAGCGAAAAGCCCGGATGAAATTTTGTTATATGATCGATTTAATCAACGATTTGTCACATACAATGTAAAAACATATGCCATAGTTAACAAAAATAATTCCCCAAATTATTTTCAATATGAATTTAATGATCCGGAGTCAACACTTTTTACGACGGGGCATAGCTTAGACAATCATTTTAAAATCATCCGCAAAAACGATCGGAATACAACCGTTCTTGTAACGATGGATCCCTCAGAAGGTATTTTTCCGCTCTCCATAAAGGATAAGAATACTGCTTTTTTTTTAAAAACGCTTTATGATGCAACAGGGGGAGAGCTAACCGATCAGCGTGCAATTTATAAAATGGATATTGGGCAAAACAAACTGAATGAATTGACTGAGACGAGAGGATTTTTGATTTCTAAAGGGGTTTACTATGATCACATGCTTTACTTCACAACCTATAATGATAAAGACGGCAGTTATAGCTTATATCGAATTAAAGATTCGAATGAGATGGAGCGTCCAGAGCTTTTGCAAGAAAAGCTGGAAAGCTCTGATCTCTATGTGTCAGAAGGACATTTATGTCTCAGTAGTTCATCGCAGATTATGTGTGGAGAAAAGCGTTTTCCAAAAAGAAGTTTAAACTATTTTTATAAAGATACGTTGATTCAAATCTATGTCGGGAAAGATGCTGATAAATCAGGCGATTTGATGCTTTCGATCACGGATGTGAAAACAGGAAAAGAAAAAGCTCGCATCGATAAAGTGATCGATTTTAAGCTTAACGGTGAGCAGATGAGCGTCTATACGCATGGTGCTATGTACATGGTAGATCTAGCAAACAGTCAGATCATAAAGCAGTGAGAGAGATAGGAGACTTGTGTGATGATCATTTTAGACAAGGCAACAAAAACGATTGGAGGCCGAACAATTCTGGACCGTGTGGACTTCACGTTTGAAGCGCATGGACGCTATGTTATCTACGGTCCAAGCGGCATCGGCAAGACGACACTTCTGAACCTTATTGCGGGTTATGATACGCTGAGCGGGGGCTGTATCGTCGTTCAAGAGGGTGCTCAGATTCAATATTTGTTTCAGGAGTCTTTGCTTTTCTCTAATCTTTCCGTGGAAGAAAACATGCGCATCAAGTGGTTGAGTCGAAAACAGGCTGAGGATGATGGTAACACTTTTCAGAATCGGATACGAGCGGCTCTTGCAACGTTTTTTAGTCATGTTGATGGCATCTTGTCTCAGAAGATCTATACTTTATCTGGCGGTGAGCGACGCCGCGTGGAACTCGCACAGGTCGTTCTATCCACACCGGATATCTTGCTTTTAGATGAACCGACGGCCAACCTCGATCCCGAAAATAAAATCCATATGATCCGCATGATTGGTGAGGCGTTTCCAAAGACGACGCATATCATCGTCAGCCACGATGACCACTCATTTTTTGAGGGGTATCGGCATTTAAAACTGCGAGAGGGGACATTGGT
The DNA here is from genome assembly GCA_034007185.1 of Candidatus Carbonibacillus sp. Classification (GTDB taxonomy): domain Bacteria; phylum Bacillota; class Bacilli; order Thermicanales; family DSM-22653; genus Carbonibacillus. The sequence goes on from JAVERJ010000072.1 coordinate 6,138, forward strand.
GGATGCATGATCGTTTTATATCTAAATTGATCGCAAAAAAGACAGGATCGTATCTGCGTTTGTCGCTGGTGCTTTTTCTACTGTCGCTTCTTTTACTTGTTTCATCGTTTATTTTTATGATGTACCAGTATCGTCAAGTTCAAAAGGATTTTGTAGACAATAGCAATACCCATTTGATTGAGATCACGTCTTCGTATGATGTCGCTGATCCAACACGGTATATTCCTCTTTCTTATTCAGATGTGACAAACGTTAAGGCCTTATTAACTGAACATTTTCCGGACCGCGCTCAATCGTTCGTCGTCTATACGATTAATTTTGGGATAAAGGCCGAAAACGATGCCGTCTATTTCATCCGAGGTACGGATGCGTTCTCCTTGAAAAAGCTCGGTCTTCCTGATCTGATTGACAATCAGGCTTTAAGCGCGGCGGGGACGGAGGCAAAACGAATCGTCTTGAACATCCCGGTTGTTCAGATCGAAGATGGCGGTTATCGTAGTTCGGAGACGGCCGCCTATCCTCTCACTCTCATACCGTATACCTCCAACCTATTGATGTTAGAGGATCTAAAAAAACATAAAGATACGCTTTACGTGAACGAAACGACGTTTCAAAAAATATTTGAGATCGCTTTACAAATGCCGTGGGATGAGGTTGTTGAACGCTACGATCGGGGAGAAGATGTCGCCTCTCAACTGGTGAACAAAATCTTCGTGTACGTCGATCAGTTATCAGATGTCAAACGTGTTGCATCTTTGCTCGAAGATCATGGCTACGACCTTCGATATACGCTCGGTGCGTTTGATGATCTCAGCCGCTCGATCAATGCTCAGTACTGGTTTATGGGTGTGCTGCTGCTTTTAATTTATATCATCACCACGATCAATGTGGTGATGTCATTTCGAGGGTATTTACGAAGTATGCAAAAAGATATGGGGATTTTGCTCCATTACGGTTATACGCACCAGCGCGTCTATCGGATTTATCGTCACGTCATCGTCCATCCATTTGTTGTACTATTCCTTATTCTAGGACTGTACACTTTCGTCGTATCGATTCTTTTTTTAAGCGATACTTTCTTTATCGATGCGCCGCTCGCGATTGTTTTTCTTTTTTTGTTGATTGGTATCGTGATGTTTATGGTGTTGCGCATTTTACGTCGGATCACAGAGCAAGACATTCTGTATCTTTTGAAAGCGTCAAAAGAGATGGAGTGACAAGTTATTCATGTAAAAAATGATTTACGGTTTAAAATGACGATTTCAGAAACAAAATGCCGAAGATTTGATTGTCTTGGACCGTCTTGTCTTGTTCCATCAGATAACGAATAGCCTTTGAAAAGTGATACCTTCAGTCCGAGGGTTGAAGGTTTATGTACATTAGAATTTGAATATATATTTGTTCTAAGGTAAGGAGGCATTTTTTTGTTGCTTAATGATATTGTTATAATAACGTTGGTAACTATATTTATTTCTTACACAATGTATATCTGGAAAGAAGAAGAAAAAAATAGCCAAAAAAATTTTTCTGATGTTTTTAATCATGTTATATTTGGCGGTATCATCGGGCTAGTTATCTTCGTTCTTTTGTCATTACCCCTTTTTCTTACGCTGCTATTCTTTTCTTATTCTTTTCCTAGTTCTTTACGTGTCAATGATATCTACGAATTATTTGGCGTTACTATTTTGACGAGTGCAGGAAGCGCGCTCGGTGAATTCTCTATTGAGAGGTTGATCAAAAACAAATTATCTACTAATAAAAAATCTATTGTCATAAATACTATTAATATTTCTATCAAAACGATAGAAAGGATTTTTTTATTTTATATAATTTCGCATTATATCCTAGGCTCTCCGTGGAAAATCTGGTTAATAGCAATCATTTCCTTAATAGATGCTATAATTGACGTTGTTTTGGAATGGGTAGAAAAAAGTTATTCTAAACAGAGAATAAACTAAGGAGGTTTATGAATGCTACTTCTTACGCTTTTATTGGCGCTTTTGTATGGAAAACTCCGAGGAGGTACGATCAATAATTTTTATAAAGAGGTTAATAAATTAAAAAGTTTAAAAATAGTTTTTATTGCAGGTTTAATTTTTGTTTTTTTATAAAAAGTCCTGTAACGAGTTTGGAGTTTAGTTTAAATTATCATGTTTACTTATATTCTTTGTTTACGGTTTTAATTTTAATTTTTTATTGTAGAAATGTAAATAACAAATCCATTTTAGTTATTTGTGTGGGTCATATTTTAAATACAATAGTAATTGTTATGAATGGCTTTAAAATGCCTGCATCTAAATCAGCATTATTAAAGGCAGGGATGGATAATTATCTGATAAAGCTTGAGAACAATTTAGATCCTTTGTATCAATTAATGACCGATCAAACAAAATTATGGTTTTTATCTGATATATTTAATATTTCCAAAGCAATATTTTTAGGATTTATAGGTATTTTTAGCATCGGGGACCTAATACAAGCTATTGGATTATTTATATTTATATCACAATCTATGACAAAAAAGCCTAGGGTTATATAATAGTTATT